>NZ_CP162130.1:1057500-1335000 GCF_040833975.1 Leptospira sp. WS92.C1 | reverse complement strand
CGCTCTTTGGTCCCCAAGCGGCTGTTTTTATCACAGCGTTTATCTGCTGGGCGTTTTTAGGATCGATCTCGGCTTATATCATAGGCGGTTCGAGAATCTATTTTGCGATGGCAAGAGACGGATTCTTTTTTCCAAGCATGGCCAAGCTGCATCCAAAACACAAAAGTCCGTATATGTCCTTGGCGTTCCAATGTGTTTATGCATGTCTATTCTGTTTTGTGAAAGAGATCGAAAGTCTCCTTTATTTGATCACCTGTTCCACTCTATTACTTGCGACAATTACCGCTTATACTCCGATTCTTTTTGAAAAAAGACATTATAAATTGAAGTTTAGAATTCCAGGATATCCTTATACAACCTATCTCTATATCGCTTCGAATATCGGAATCATCGCCACTCTTCTTTGGAACAAACCGACGGAGGCGTTTTGGGGAATCGGATTTACCTTGCTTTCGATCCCAATGTATTACTATTTTAAAGCGACTCAGAGCGCACTGCCAAAAGTATCGATTCCGATGGATAGCGAATCCGCCGAGATCATGGCGACAAGCCTACTTCCGGAAAACGAGCCGGTTCCGGTTGCAAGCGGGGAATCGTAATCCGAATTGCTTCCGCTTCGTGCAAAGCATAAACTCAAACTTCATTCCATATTAGGAATTGTTTCTATTCTTTTCTTAAGTTTAAGAATTCTGATCCCTATATTCACAATTCAATTCTTATCACACGAAACACAGTTAATCTTAGGAAGAATCGGAATTCTCCTCGGGCTTTTTGCATTTTTCACGGGCTGCGGACTTGGAAATTACACCTTCGTTCAAAATTCCAAACATACGGAGCTGCACGTAATTCTCATGTTAGCCGGTCTGGCTCTGCAAGTTCCGTTCATTTCCGAAAACCATTCCAGCGGATATGCAAAACCGATCTCTTGGATCGGGATGTGTGTATTGATTGCAGGTTGGTGGTTTGGCAGAAAAATTAGAAATCGATTTCCTACGAATCGATTCTAAAGTCATCTTTTTCCAGCCCGAGTATAGCAACGTTTCAACCGATACGACGTCTGGTGGAAAAAAAACTCTAGCGAAAATGTAGGCTTTCACAATTTCAAAAAATCCCCCAAAATGCGATGGCCGCATCCGCTTTGCGGACCGGGCCACTCCAGGCTCGCGGAAATTCCGCTCGGTCCTGCGGACTCTACGCCCTTTCGTGTCCCTTGCGGAGGGAAAACTAAAATCAAAAGTTCTTTCGATAAAAGCAAAAACACACAGGATTTTTCGTAAAAATTTATTTCTGAAAATTCGTCATTGGGTTTGACGAAAATACTTTTCCAATTCTACTATCCTCTCCTATGAATCAGATGATCGATATTTTAATCAGAAAAAGCGCTCTGTATCCGTTTCAAAAAAGATTGTATGTTGATTCCAAAAAAATTCAATACGGAGATCAACTTCTCTTTTGTCATGAGGTGGAAAAGGTTCGATACGGAGTCATTCAGTTGTATGTGAACGGGATCAAAGCCAATCGAATGTATGAAATCGGTTTAAAGGGAAGAAAGGATCAATCCATACAAATCAACTTTCAATCGATGCGACTCTTTTTTACAAACCAAAAAAAGGAAGATCAATACCTAAACATCATCGATTGTCTTTGGACAAACGTCACCCAAAGATTGACAGAAGAAGCGATTGAGAACTTGGAAAACGGAAGATCCTTTCAAATAGAAAATCTGGAAGTGACTCCCAAGGGTGTAAACATGCATATCACTCGATGGTTTCGCAAAAACGAAAATTGCTTCGTAGAATGGAAGGACCTTCGAAAGTATTCTCAAGAAGGATATCTACATTTGTATTCGGAATCCGAAAAAAAAGCACAAATCAAGATCAATTATCAGAAAGTTTGGAATGCACCGGTTCTTTCCTCGTTACTCTCCTTTCTTTGGCAGGACGGTAGAGCTTACGAATTGGCAAATTCTCACGATCGTTTTTAGCGTTTGAAATCAGTATTCTACTTTTATCGTTCTTTTGTTTGATTCGAGAAAACATATGTTTATTTATTGATTTTTTAAATGATCCCGCAATCGTTTTTAAGTTGATCCAACCGAATACCAATTTCAAAAATGGGAAAATTTCTTTTTCACATCTCATTGCACAAGAGAGAATATAAAAAAATCTTCATATAGAATCTTTTGGGAAATCACCCTTTTAAAATCGGTTAAGTTTTATTGCGGATTGAACACCTTCATGATTTTCCGATTTCAACATTTCTTTCAAATACTCGTGAATCTCCGGATCGTTGTCCTGAATGAGCTGCCAAAAAGAAAAGCCCCGGATTTTATACTTTTTCAAAAGATTCATCTTGGTTTCAAAGGATCTTCGATTCATGTAAAATGCGACCCGATCACAACCGCCTAATGTATACCAAAGAGAGGGGTCGTCATAAGTATGTCCTTCGTGTCTATAAAGATAAGGCCGAAGAAAAATCCAATCCCCGTTTTTTTTAGATTCCTTAAAAATCTTCATAACGTCGGTCGGCTCCTCAAACTTCGGATTCCAATGAGTCTTGATAAATTGAGCGCGGGAATAAAACACCGCCTTCGAAGGAATATCGCAGTTAAGAGGCCAATCGTATCCGTAAGTCGGAATTGCCATATACAATCTTTCAATCGGAATTCGTTTCGTAGAATATTCCAATATTTTTTCGATCCACCAAGAGGGCGCCTGAGGACCCGGTCCCGGAAATTTATTCTTTCTGGGATGTAGTTCGTAAGCCATAATCTTGACCTTATCCGCTATCTTTCCGAGAAATTCGTAATCGTGAGTCAACTGCCCGCGATACGCTTCGTAAAAATCCACGTCGATCGATTTTGATAAACCTTTACACTCGTAAACTGACGGAGTTTCCGCCAATGTTTTCGGATGAATCGCAACGGATAAAAGTTTGTTCTTCTTTTTTAATTCTCCGGAAAGTAAAGTAAGAAACGTTTCAAAACTTTCTTTTTTTTCACAGGTCATTCCTTCGTAATCGATGTCGATTCCGTCGTAATCGTAAGTTTCGATTTCTTTAAGAATTTGTTGGATATGATAATCCCGAATCTTTGTATTTCCACCCAGTCCGATCGCATCCGATATTTTTTCAAAATCATTTTCCCATCGAAAGATCGTAGGAATGATTTTTGTCTTTGGAGAAATTGTTTTCAAAGCCCAAATATAAAATTCCTGGGCTTGCGGATTCCAAACCGATTTAATGTTTCCGGTATTACTCCTTCCTCCTTCGAGAGTATAAAGAAAGGGATGAATCTCATCGTACAGATGAATATTTTGAGTCATCGCTACGATATCGGAAGACCAAGTGGATGCGAGAAATTTCTTTTCGGTCTCCTCGAAAACATTCGATTCCTGAAAAGATCCCCGGATGATTTGAAAAACAAAATCGGTTTTACTTTTCCAGACCCAAACAGCGGAAGCAAATACAATCAATAGAATGAGAATTAGTTTTATTTTAGTTTGGTTCAAGATAGATTCTCAGTTTTCTGTCATGAAAACCTTTGTCTTGAGAATTTCAATTCAATCTGTAAAAAGAATCGCTCATTTTATCAGATTTGCGTTCGACTAAATTATAAAAATTGAAATTCATTCGGGTTATTTTTCGTTTCAAAAAAGATTCAAATATCATACCTTTATTAAATAGAGTGATCGTTTTTATAAAAACGCCTCTTTTTTTCGATGGATCTGAATCAATTTTTCTTTTTCTGTCATTTCTTTTCCTATTGACCTTACGTTTTAATTTGTTCTTATTTTGGATACATCCATGCTAAATTCATTTCGCATGAATATACTATTTTTTCTATTTTTATTTTTTCAAATTGTGATTATGGGAATTTAAAAATATTTGAATCCCCGCAGGCAAAAACTGGAGCACTGGATCTATCGCATTGGAATTGGGAAAATCACAAAACCATCTGACTCGGCGGAGAATGTTTTTTTTGGAAACAATGGATTCCACGTCAGCTTTCAAAAATACAAATTGTTTCTTCTAAATCAAAGTCGATTCTCGTCCAAGTTCCAGCAGTTTGGAATGATATCGACTTTTACGGAGAAACCGTCGCGAGTCATGGCTTTGCCAGCTACAAACTAAAGATTCCTCTTGCAAAGGAAAGTTCAAACTTGGCGGTCTCAGTTCCCGATCAAGATACCGCGTGCGATCTATTCGTAAACGGGGAACTCATCGCGAACGCGGACATTGTCGGAAACACAAAAGAATCAACAAGCGCCAAATATAAACCTCAAATCGCAATCCTACCAGTACCAGATACTGTATTTTGATTTTAATCCGAGCCTTAACAACCGGAGAAAGATTCGGTCATCTTATCTTTTATGATATTATCCGTTTCTAATTTTTTAAAAATGGACACTCTAGTGTTTCGACGGTCCGTATACTCAAATCGAGCTCTTTTACGATTTCGCGATTCATTTTACCATCCGCCAATATCGATTCAGAATTTCTCTTTCTCGTTTTGTAAGTCGATTGATGATGATTCCTAACTCGCGGGTTACTTCCGTTTCAGGTCTGAAATTTTTTACTTCTTCCGGAAATAAGTTTTCCCCCGATAAGACAATTTTGACGGAAGAAAAAATCGTTCGTGTGGATTCGCGTTTCAAAAGATATCCATTCGCTCCTAAACCAAACGTCTTCTGCAAATAAGTCCAATCTCGGCGCATTGTTAGAAAAGCGATTTTAATTCCGGAAACTTCAACTTTAAAATTTCGAGTTCCTGAAGTCGATTCTCGTTTTGAAGAGAAATATCGCTGATCAACAAATCCACTTTTAAAAAACTCATCTTCCGAATTTCTTCCGAAATCGACCCCGAAGATCCTACAAAAATGAGATCCGGATCCGCCTCGGCTTACAGTTCGGAATAAACTACGGGATGATCATCTATCAAAAAGATTGCTTTTTTTCGGTCGGAGCATTCATTCTGAATTGATTGAATTTGGGAAAAATGTAAAATCAAATCTCAATTTGGATAAATTCGATCAATCGATCGGTGAGAATCATTTTTGCAAGAAGTAATACTTTTTATTTAGAGAAGTAGTTCCGACCTAAAGCAAATTCGATTCTTTTTTCCAGCTTGGATTTGATTCTACTTTTGAAAAGATGATGGTATGTATGAGATCCTACATTTTATATTTTCTGATATTTTTGAATCTATCGATCCTCAATTGTAGGATCTCATACTTTTTTCAGACAATTGCGTTGCCTAAACCGGACAAACATCTCCATACAGGAACTTTTATGGGCTACGAAATCTTTCTTTGGAACTGCTTGAATGAAAAACGAATCGTCGTTTATCGATGGGAGACTGAAATGTCTTTCGTCGATTTTGATCCTTACCACAAAGAAGAAAGTTTCTGCAATGAAATGACTGAATTTGAAAAACGAAACGGGAATTTGCACAGCAAAGAATTGCTAAAACGTTAAAGAGCCGTTCGCTCTCCGCTCGATGTGATTCCGAAAAATCAACAATGAATTTCATCAATTCAACACGGACACTTAAACCCAACGAACTGCGGATCGGCGTAGCACTGCCTTTATCAAAGACCTCATAAAACAAAAAAAGTAGGAGTTCCTACTTTTGAGAAAAATCGAATCGGAGAGTTCCCACAAAAAAATCTCCTTGGAGAGAGCTTTTGCAATCAATGTTTTGACAAAAGAATTCAGAGAAAATTCCCAAAAGACAAAAGTTGTTTCCTTTGTACGGCAAGACGCGGGGCGCGGCTAAACCAAATAAGCCCGCAACAAATTAAAGCGCGGAACATAGAGAGGGAGGTGCGGAGCCTCCCCAAGCGAGCTCCGATCGCGGAACAACTCCGAGGCTCAACGAGCAAAAATGAAAATCTTTTAAACCTGGATTCCCTTTTTTTTTAGAATATCCAGAGCAGTCTGACGCAATAAAGGATGAATTTGAAATTTCGAGGCATCGGGAAAGGATGAGGTCGGAGCTCCAGACGAAATCGGATCCGTGGGTTCCGCTTTAAACTTATCCGCACCGATCCACTGACTGAGAGCCCACATCATTCTCTGAAAAATTTCGTCGATCCGTTTTTGATAGCCGGCCTTTTTGTAGTAACCGTATGCAAGCAAGGGCATTTTTTTCTCATACATAAAATGATCGCCCAAACGAATTAAGCCATCCTTATATTCGGCTTTTACAAAGAGATTCCTCGCCTTTCCGATATCACCTTCATTGAAAGCCCGGTTCCCTTCCCGGATGATTTCTGCCCTTTCCCTGGAGTCCATACCCAAACCATCGGGCATTTTTTTGTTTTTCGCAAGTGAAAAACGGAAAAATCCAGGCGCCTCTTCGCAAGCGAAGACCGGGCTCTGGCGCGACACCGAATTCAGCGAAGCGATCGGCAAACGCTCCGTAAAAAAAATGGGCCGGCGGTGGGAAACTCAGTGAACGCCTTCCTAGGGGTGGCGTTGAAAACTCAACGCAACGCTTCTTATGGGGTGCGTTGCGGGTCGAAGTTACGACCACTATCTTGCAGAAATTCATTCTTTTTTTAGAACTCCTGAAAAAGACTGACATCTAAAGAAAAAGAATTCTTAAAAACCCCAAAAGAGGCATTCCATGAGTGAACTGAAATTAGGTTCTAAGGCCCCCAATTTTACAGGGCTCAATGAAAAAGGCGAAAAAGTCAAACTCTCCGACTTAGCCGGATCCAAAGGAACGGTTTTGTATTTTTATCCCAAGGACCAGACTCCCGGTTGTACGACCGAGGCCTGCGATTTCAGAGATAATTTTTCCAGGATCAAAAAAACCGGATTCAACGTGGTCGGAGTTTCGAAAGACAGCGTAAAATCCCATCAGAAATTCATTGAAAAGCAGAGTTTGAACTTCACACTCATCTCGGATGAGGATGGAAAAATCTGCGAAGCATACGACGTCTGGCAGTTAAAAAAATTTATGGGAAGAGAATTTATGGGAATCGTCCGTTCGACCTTCCTGATCGATTCCAGCGGAAAACTTTTAAAAACCTATCCAAAAGTCAGCGTAAAGGGACACGTCGATGAAATTCTCTCCGACATCAAAGCACTGGAGAAACAATGAAATTGGATAAGAATCAGATTCAAATCTCGATCGGAAAAAATCCATCCAAGTCTTTTTATAAATTACAGGTTCTCCTTAAGGATCATTTTCCGGAAAATCTAAAGACAAAATTCCCGCTTCAGACCTCTTCTGGAATCTTTACGGGAGAAAACGGACAAATCTTTTCTGATGAATCCGATAAGATCATTTATTTAGGATTAGGCGATTCTACCAAAGTAAAAATCAGAGGAGTCGCCCAGCTTTTTTTCCAATTCGGAGAAAAACTAAAAAAATGGAACGGAGTGGGATTGGAAATTCACCTTCCAAAAATTCTAACCACCGCTCTTCCTACGGATATTCTTGTGTATCAACTCGTAAACTCTCTCGAACAAGGAGCGTTTGCGATCAACGTTTTGGCAAAAGAATTCAAAGAGAATCCCCAAAAGACAGGCGTTGTTTCCTTTGTTTTGCAAGACGCTGCAAAAGCCAAAGAAGCCGAGAAAGGATTGAAACGCGGAAAAGTGGTAAGTCGTTACGTCAATGGCACACGTTACATCGCCCACCTTCCCGCCAATCACTTTACTCCCGAGGAATTCGTTTTCAGATCCAAAGAGATAGCCAAGGATAACGGACTCAAGATCACCGTCTTTGACGAAGCCCAACTCAAAAAAGAAAAAATGGGTGGAATCCTTGCGGTCTGCGAAGGTTCCGATAAAAAAGCGAAGATGATCATTTTGGAATATACTCCTGCCAATCCGAGCACAAAGAAAAAACTCGCGATCATCGGCAAAGGGCTTACCTTCGATTCCGGGGGAATCAGCATTAAACCGGCTCAGGATATGCACGAAATGAAATACGATATGTGCGGAGCTGCAGCGGTAATCCACGCAATTGGAGCGATCGCCGAACTCGGATTAGGTGTTTCTATCATCGCCGCCATTGGAGTTGCTGAAAATATGCCGGACGCGGCGGCTCTCAAACCCGGCGATGTCTACACGGCTCACAACGGGATCACTGTAGAAGTCCAAAATACGGATGCGGAAGGTCGCCTCGTATTGGGCGACGTCCTTTCCTACGTGGGAAAAAAATTCAAACCCGATTATATGCTGGATCTTGCAACTCTGACCGGAGCGATCGTTATAACTCTTGGACACGAGGCGGCGGGTGTAATGAGCAATTCAGAACCGCTGACTTCTCTTCTCAAAGAAGCTTCCGAAACCTCAGATGAAAGAATTTGGGAAATGCCTCTTTGGGAGGAATATGGCGAAGACCTGAAAAGCGATATCGCCGACATCCGAAACGTGGCAGGAAGGCCCGGAGGATCCCTCTCGGCGGCAAAATTTCTCGAACGATTTGTGGATCCAGGAATCGCCTGGGCACACATTGATATTGCAGGCGCCGCTTCGAGAAAAAAAGGCTCTGGGACCCAGATCGGAAACGGACCTACCGGATACGGAGTGCGTCTGCTCGTAGATTTCGCCGAAAAGATCGGAAGAAAAAAATAATCGATGTGCTAAAGGATGCAAAACAATCTTTTTTCAAAAGACGACCGAAAACGAAAGCCTTTTTCGCAAAACAGGCCTAACGCGTGTGTCTTTTTTTAAAATTATGTTTTAAATCGCATAACAAGCAGGAGCACCTGAGACTATTTTTCGAATTTTCTTACCTTAAAAACACGACCTTTTGCCTTCACTCAAAAGGATCGTGTCTTTAAATTAAATCATTCTGAATATTCTAAATCATTAAAATTATATTCTCCTAAATCGTACAAGAGCAAAGTTGCCCGGTCATAATCTCTGGGTTAAGAGGGAGATAATTCGGGTTGAGATAAAGCAAAAAGCATCGGCCATTTCCAAAAATATTTTTTTCCAAAGGAACGAAAAAAAATTTCAATCTTGAAAATATTTTTTAAACCTGATATTTAAATCCGTAAGAATAGACTGGTGTTTAAAATTAGACGTAGCTCAAAAAACCAAGATGCCGACAAAGAATTCTAAGATTCGCAAAACATAACTGTTGAATACTGCCCGAAACACGTCATACGCCACCGATTTGTATTCGATTTCCTCACACGCCGGGTAGTAAGTCTCTCATTTCTCCGCGAGCGTTTTTATGAAACCCGTATCTGAGCGCAATCGCTTCCTTGGCTGCGGTATAATGTTTCCTGCCCGCAGTCGCGGAACATTTCCGTTTTTTCCGAAAAAAAATTCGAAAAAAGAAAAGTATGACTCGAAAGCGCTCCATCCAAAAAAATGCACAAAACGGTCGGTCTACCGACCTTTCCTTTTTGCAAGAATTTCGAGCACCTTTTCGTGTTGTATTTCCTACCGATAAACACATTTACATTGGCCTAAAGTTTCGGATCAACAACCTGATCCGTATAGCCCTTACTCTCAATCGTTCCCTTCGGGAAAAAAATAGAATACACATGGATGATATGGGCAATGAAAAAATTTCCTACAAAATAATGATCCGGAAGATCTTTCATCCCAGCAAAGTCCATCTTTCAAACTGTAGGTGACTTGCATCGATCGGCTTTAAATTCTTCTTTGTCTTCGTTTGTTTCGACGGTCCTGGGCTCACCCCAATAATGACTTTTCTATATCGATCACTATGGACCGTTTTCCAAACTGAACACGACGATCTTTAAAAAATCGGAATCGATTTTGAAATTGACAGAGAAATGTATGCTTTTTTATAAATTTGTGGTCGGAACCCTGGCCAAATTCCGCTGGTTGGGTGAATTTTGATTCTTACTGATTTCGAAAATTTTCGCAAAACTGCGGGAACTCTGCGATTTCGCAAAACAATTAAACTACTAAGCTTTCACAAAAAAAGTAGGAACTACTACTTTTCAGAAAATTTCTTTTCCACGAATTCTCTGCAGGTTCTGCTCGAAACTGTAGGAACTCCCACCCAATTCCAAAAAATCAGAAGACTCCTATTACCGCAATCAGTCGGAACGGTCTTTTAAAAAGCCTAAGAGCAAAGAGTGAATTCCGGATTCCAAAATCTGAAAAAAATCGATCTTAAAAAGAGCAAAGTCTGGACTGGAATTTAAGACCTTTGTAACGATTGGAGCCGGTTCCGCGTGGTGCCAAAGACCCATAATCAGCGCATGCAAATACGTCAAAAAAAACACGGCATCTTCGGTTTTCTTAAGTTTGAACACCCGGGACAATTCAGAAGAAGATTCCAAAACACTCCGGCGAACGGAATCCTTCAATCGATACGCGCTTTCATACGCCACATTCTTTTCCAAAAGTGCGGAACCGATCGACATCAAACGTACCATTCGTTGATTTTCCCGGAGAGATTCCGTAATCCAAGATGCGAGTTCAGCCGGAGCCAAACCGGGAGATTTTGATTTTAAATAAAGCTGAAAAAATTCAAACCAAACCTCGTAATCCATTCGATGAATTTCGAGGAAGAGCTCTTCCTTGGTTTTAAAATAAAGATACAAAGTGCCCTTTGCGACACCCGCCTTTTTGGCGATCTGATCCATCGAAATCTTTTCAAACGAAGACTTATTAAATAGGGTGATTGCGGCCCGAATCAACTGATCCCGTTTGACCTTTTTATCATTCTCTTTTACCGCACGAACTTTCATGAATATCGTTTTCGAAAGATAGGTATAAAAACCGTCCTCTGATTCCAACAATCAAAGCCTTCCCCACAATGACAATCTCCTTTTGAAAAAACCTCCTAATTTCACGTTGACAATGACTTATAGTCATTATATTTTGACCCAAAGTCACTTAAAAATGACTTTAAGTCATTAAAGGAGTTTTTTAAAGAATGAATCGTAAAACTGTATTAATCACGGGAAGTTCCTCTGGAATCGGAAAAGCAACCGCCAAATACTTTCAATCCAAAGGCTGGAACGTAATCGCGACGATGAGAAGTCCAGAAAATGAGAAAGAATTAAACAAACTTCCAAATCTCCTCTGTACAAAACTCGATGTAACAAAACCCGATACGATCCGCAAAGCGATCGACGAAGGAATCAAATCATTCGGAACCATTGACGTTTTGATCAACAACGCAGGTTACGGATTGGTTGGACCTTTTGAAGGAGCAGGCAAGGAACAAATCCAAAGACAATTCGAAACCAACGTTTTCGGATTGATGGAAGTGGTTCGTGCAATTCTCCCTATTTTTCGGAAAAAGAAAAAAGGCTCGATCTTAAACGTCGCGTCGATGGGTGGAAGAATTACTTTCCCTCTTTACAGTTTGTATCATTCCACAAAATGGGCTGTCGAAGGTTTTTCCGAATCCTTACAATACGAACTCGAACCCTTTGGAATCCGGGTAAAGATCATAGAACCGGGTGCGATCGCCACCGATTTTATAGGACGTTCCGCAGATTCGACTTCCGATCAAGCTCCGAAAGAATATAAGGATTTTACGGACATCGTTTACGGCAATATGATGAAAGCAATGAACACAAGCACCGGCGAACAAGTCGCAAAAGTTCTTTTCAAAGCCGCAAACGATTCCTCTAGGCGTTTGAGATATGCGGTCGGAATGGACGCGAAAGGTCTTTTAGGATTGCGTAAATTTGTTTCCGATGGAATTTTATTCGGAATGATGAGACTCTCTTTACTGAGATCCACAAAGTCGGTTGCATAATTCAAATCAAAGGAGTCTGTATGTTGAGAACTCGTATTCAGAAAATCTCATTTATTTCCGCAATTCTATCCTTAGGAATGACGATTCTGATTCTCATACAGACCGCTTGTTTGAGATCCTTTGGTGGCACCCCGGAAGGCAAACGACTCGAGAAGATGCAGACTTCCAAAATGTATCAGAAAGGAAAGTTCGAGAACATCCCGTTTGTTCCAACGATCCTTCCCGGAAGTTATACTCAGATGCTTCGTAGACAATTCTTTGGAGGAGAGGAAAGAGTTCCCCCTTCTCCAATCCCTGTTGTATATCTTGATCCGAAAAAACTAACTTCTCCGCCTGCTCCGGGACTTCGCGCGATCTGGTTTGGGCACGCATCGGTTCTTGTCGAAATCGACGGGATTCGAATTTTTACAGATCCGGTGTTTTCGGATAAGGTTTCTCCGTTTACAAGCATCGGTCCCGAACGTTTTTTTCCGACTCCGATCAAACTCGAAGAACTTCCTTTTATAGACGCAGTTGTGATCTCTCACGATCACTACGATCATCTGGATATGGAGACCGCAAAACATCTCTCTTCCAAAGGAACCAAGTTTTTTGTTCCTTTGGGAATCGGAGCGCATCTGGAACGTTGGGAAATTCCCGAATCTCAAATTATAGAATTGGATTGGTGGGAAAAAGGAAAGATCGGCGCCGTAGAGATCATCTGCACTCCTGCGGTTCACTATTCGGGCCGGGGTTTATTCAATCGGGGCTCCACCCTCTGGTCTTCGTGGAGTGTAATCGGACCTAAAAATCGATTCTTTCACAGCGGAGATACCGGATATTCCAATCATTTTACAGAAATCGGAAACAAACTCGGCCCCTTTGATCTGACCTCGATCAAGATCGGTGCCTACGATGTTACCTGGGAAGGAATTCATATGAATCCGGAACAGGCCGTCCAAGCGCATCTGGATCTAAAAGCAAAAAGAATGTTTCCGATCCACTGGGGAACGTTCAATCTCGCGATTCACGAGTGGAAGGAACCAATTTTAAGAACTCAAAAAGCCGCAAACGCAAACAGGGTGAATCTCGTGACTCCCAAACCAGGAGAAGTTGTGGATTCAAAATCTGCGCCTGTTTCGAAAGCTTGGTGGGAAACCGTGAAATAGGTTGTAGGAACTCCTACCTCCGGTCTGTATTTTTAAAAATAAAAACGGCCCGCGACTCTGGTTTGGGATGGTCTAACGACCTCTTTCCAAATGAAAAATGATCTGTTCGTAAAACCTTTGTGGGAACTCTCACAAACTTCAAAAACAGATCTACTTTACCGCCAAGAATTCTGGACGTTCTTACGACCATATCTCGGTTTTTCTGTGCGATTCTGTGAAAATGGCAAAATCTCAAACATTCCAAAACAAAAAACAATCTGTTCGCAGTTAAGGTCGGAACCCCAGCCCTCCAAAGAATTCGCACTTACAACGCCGAGCGATCCGGGAAAACTCAATGCAACACTCCCCTGGGTCGTGTAGCAAGGTCATTCGGCGAGAGCGAGGGCACTGAGTTTTTACTTTGTCAGAAAGATCAAGTTGCAAGAACCTATTCCAGCTTCAGGACAGCTTCTTATGTCTCATAATTCCCTTTCCGAAGGGACGAAAAAGAATCGACCTATGGTGCACTGCTAAAAAACTGGTCATAGATTGTGCGATGCACAAATTTGAATCTACGGAGGCATCCAGTGAACTTTCGCAAGATGACCCGATTTCGTTTTCGATACCTACTTTGGCTGCTCTTACCCTTGAGTTTCCAACTGTTCCTGGCCCCACTCGCGGGAGCTCTCAATCAAAAAAAGATCCAAATCGACGAGGAAACGATAGAGATCCATGCAATTCAGTTCTACATCCTGGGGGTCCGACCATCTCTTTCATCGGAATCCTTACAAAAGCTATCTCAAGTCATTCTCCAAGAATCCAGAAGATTGGAATTAGAATCCTGTATATTTCGTTGTTCCGACACGGACAAGGTCAGTCTTTTGATCGGGCTCATTCATCTCGAATCGAAATTCAAATCGACGGCGCATTCCCCAAAGGATGCGAGAGGCTTTATGCAGATAATGCCCGCGACAGCAAATTGGCTTTCTAAAAAGGAAGGATGGAAGATCAATCTAAACGACCTTCACAAGCCGGAAGTCAATATTCATTTGGGAGTTTCGTATCTGAATTACCTTATGGATCTCAGAAAAGGCGATACTACAAGTGCGCTTCTTTCCTACAACGCGGGACCGAGTGCGGTAGATCGTTGGGGCGGGGTTCCCGAATACAATCGGATCATTTTAACAAACCAAACTCGTTATCTGGAAGTTCGGGAAAAAATCGCGAACTCTCTTCAATAATATTCGCAAATTTAGAATGGGCTTTGAAACAAAGTCCGTTCTAAGGAACCCAATCCGATTTGTTAAAATATTTGTCTTCCAAGTCCCTCAAAACTCCGGATCGGTTCAGTTCCGAAACAAAGAATTCAAAATTTCGAATAAATACAGGATCACCTAATGGAAAGGCGGCGCTAATATCTTCCCTTTGAACCAGTTCCAAAAGCGGTCTAAAGTTAGACGCAACCGATTGATCTTTTTGAAGGATCCCCTTGATGTAGAACGAGTCTGCCACAAGACAATTTGCGGTTCCGTTTTTTACGGCTTCCCAAGCGGACGGTGTATCTCCATATGTAAAGATCCGATTGTTCTTAAATTTTTTCTGAAGATATTCATGACGATTGGAAAAGGATCGGACCGCAAAAGTGATGCCGCTCACATATTGAAGATCCAAAAGACTTCGAAAACTCTGCGTTGTGATGATGTTTCCTTCAGGAGGAGGAGGAAGAGCGGTTTTTCGAATCAAAGCAGCGGGGGTAGAAACAAGATACGCAACGCTGAATCGTACCCTTTGGGATCTCTCCAAGTTACTCGAAATTCCGGATAACGCGATATCCGCTTCCTTCTTTTTGATCGCATCCGCAAACTCGTTGAATTCCGGATACGAAACAAACGTATATTTGACTCCTAAAAAATCCGCATATGCCTTTCCGAGTTCGTAATCGAACCCCGGATAGCCTTCCTTTGCGTTTTCGATATAAAAGGGTTCGTCCCCCTTGTTACCCGCAACTTTCAATTCTCCTTTTTCCAAAATTTCTTTCAATCGAGAAGACTGATAAAATCGCAAAGAATCAGATTGAGCTCCAAGCGAGAAATTCTCGCTTTCCCAAAAGAGGAAAACGACTCCTATCAGAATCACAAAAACCGATGTTTTCCAAAACGTTTTTGAGAGAAAGAAATAAAACATATCAATCTTCCTGTAACTCCGCAATATTTTTATAATATTCTAAACATTCTGGATTGCTAAGCGCCTCTTTATTCGTAACCGATTCTCCTTGAACGGTTCGTTTTACGGCGATCTCCACTTTTTTCATATTGATCGTATAAGGAATATCGGGCACCGCAAGAATCTTGGATGGTACGTGTCTCGGAGAAACTTTGTCTCTGATTTCTTTTTTGAGAATCTGAACGAGAGAACCGTCCAGATTTTTACCCGGGGCCATTTTTAAAAAGAGAATGATTCGAACGTCTTCTTTCCAATCCTGACCGATGATGACCGAGTCGGCAATCGCAGGAAAGGTCTCGATCAAACTGTAAAGATCCGCGGTTCCAATTCTCACGCCGCCCGGATTGAGAGTCGCGTCCGATCTTCCGTAGACGACAAGTCCTCCGTTCTTTTTGAGTTCAGCAAAATCTCCGTGACACCAAACGCCGTCAAAGGTTTCAAAATAAGCCGACTTGTATTTCTTTCCATCTTCATCTTTCCAAAAATAAAGAGGCATGGATGGAAACGGTTGTTTACAAACGAGTTCTCCCTTTTCTTCGGTAACGGACTTTCCGGATTCGTTCCAAATCTCCACGTCCATTCCGAGCCCCCTGCACTGAATCTCTCCAGCGTTGACGGGAAGAATCGGATTTCCTAATGCAAAACATCCGTTGAGATCGGTTCCTCCGGAAATGGAAGAAAGTTGTAGGTCCGGCTTCCAGCTTTGATAAACATACTGAAAACCGCTCGCGGTCAAAGGAGAACCCGTGGATAAAATCGTCCTGATCGAAGAAAGGTCGATTCCCTTGGGAACAAATCCGGATTTTTCCAAGGTGAGAATGTATTTCGCCCCGACTCCGAACACATTGATTTTTTCCTCATCCGCGATTTGAAACAAAATTTCAGGACCGGGATGAAACGGATTTCCGTCGAACAAAACGATCGCCGCCCCTACGGAAAGGGAACTCACAAGCCAGTTCCACATCATCCAGCCGCAGGTAGTATAATAAAAAATACATTCCCCTTCTTTGAGATTGGAATGAAGAACCAACTCCTTCCAATGATTGAGTAAAACCCCCGCGCCTTGAACCATACATTTCGGTAGTCCTGTCGTTCCCGAAGAATACATAATATACACCGGATGATCCAGACCGGCCTGATAAAATTCAGGCTCCGCACCTAAGTTTTCGGAAAGAATACTTTCAAATAGTTGAATATTCTTTCGCGGATATTCTTCGGGGAGAATGGTCTGAGTTTTGTTTTTTAGATGATCGATTCCGTTTTTGTAATCGGATACGATTACTGCCTCCAAAGAGGGAATTTTATTTAGAATCTGGTTCAGATTCTCCGCTAAAGATAGATCCTTTCCCTTAAACGAATAACGATCGGTGGTAAATAAAATCTTCGGTGCGATCTGCCCGAATCGATCCAAAACTCCTTTGGCTCCGAAATCGGGAGAACAGGAACTCCAAACCGCTCCGATCGAAGTGGCGGCGAGCATTGCAATAACGGTTTCCGGAACATTGGGCATCAAACCCGCGATCCGATCTCCGGGAACCACTCCCCTCTTTTTGAGATCCTTTGCCAGAGCTCCTACGTAACTTCTCAGTTCCGCATAACTTACTTCTCTGCGGGCTCCGTCCTCTCCTCTATAAATCAGCGCGGGAAAAGAATCCTTTCGTTTTAAAAGATTCTCCGCAAAATTAAGTTTAGCCCCGGGAAAAAAACGGGAATCCGTAAAACGATCCGCCTTTTGAAAGGGCGCGGCATATTTTTGAGAATGAATCACCCCGGAGAATTCCCAAATACTTTCCCAAAACGCTCCGATCTCTTTTACAGACCAGACCCTGAGTTCTTCGAAGTTGGAAAAACTGAGATTCTTTTTTTCTTTTAAAAACGATTGATAGCGGTATAAATTCGAAGATTCGATTCGATCGGAAGACGGCGCCCATAACTCTTGTTGCATGAAGAAGTTCTCGATTCTTTATTTTTGGACTCTATTACATTTTTTTCGAAAGGTCGGGTCAACATGAATTTTGATTGAGGAACGGAGAGGTCTTTGTAGGTTTAGAAAAAATAAATCCGAGTAAATGCATTGAATTCATTCGAACACATCCATTTTCCTGAAATCGTCCTAATCACCGCCGGAATTATCTACACACTTCACGGCTTGATTCATCAATTGATCGTGGGGGCTGCCGTCGGATTCTTTCAGTTTCCGGACGAAAGACAATCCAGGTTGATTTTAATGATGTGGATCGTGACCGGAGCATTTATGAGTTTTTTAGGATTTCTCCCAGCGTTTCTCATTTTGTTTTACGGTCCCCTTCCGTCGGTAATTGCAACCTTGATCACGGAAGCCGTTGCGATTGGATTTCTATCTTTGCATCTTTATCTTTCGGGATATCGAACTCATACACAACCGGTAAAAATCGGTTTTTTTTTCAGCCTCGGATTTACGATCGTCTTGATCGGTTATATTTTGAGTTTATATATTTGAAAATTCGTTTACAGACTTGGCCGTAATTTTACTCCGAACGGACTTCAAGTCCGCTTTCAAGCAGATTTTACAGCGGATAGTTTGTCGGAACAAATGAGTTCGCCCGATAGAATGTTGACATGAGAAGGGGAATCTGTGGCTGCGTCTAGGATCCTTTCTAGGTTCCGCTGTTGCCGACAATTTCGCTTTTTACGGGAAGATGATTTCGCAGCTTGGCTGCGAACCAATCGTAAAACTCAACCTCACTCCCTACGGGTCGTTCGGTAATGCTCCGCTGCTCTTTGGCGACATTCTTCCTTACGGGAAGAATGTCGGCTCGAAAAAGGCGAGATTTTCAGGACCTTCATGAATTACGATTCTGTCCACTTTACCGCCGGCAGTATGAACACTTTCCTTAAGATAGTGATAAAACCAGCGTGCGATGTTTTCGGAAGTGGGGTTGATTTTTTTAAATTCCTCCAAATCGTTGATCAAAAGATGATCCAACTTTCCCACCAGCTCTTTCAATTTTTGTTTGGATGTGAGAAAATCAAAACTGATCCCGTCTTCTCCGATATTCTTCTTTCCAGAAAGAAATAATTCTACCTTCCAAGAATGACCATGAATGGGTTCGTCCGAGCCGTCCGGAAAATATCGATAGAGAAAATGGGAGGACTCAAAACGCTCCTCGATTCGGATATAAAATCTTCCTGATTCTTCAAAAAACATAGCTCTTGACTTTCTTTCCCCGGTCTATATATTGGAAGCTGCTGCAGTATAGAGTCCGTCCGAGCGTTCGCTTCAGATTGATTTTGGCGTTTGCAGAAGCAAAATATTCGCAAAGACGCAAGCGAGTATTTTAGTGTTAGGAGATATTCAATGACAGAAGTGGTCAAGCCAAGATTTTATAAGGAAATGACGGTCGGTGAAGCGATGAACGTACATCCGGAAGCGGGACTCGTATTCTCAAGCTACCATTTAGGTGGCTGCTCTCACTGCTCGATCAACGAACTGGAAACCATCGAACAAGTTTGTATGGGATACGGTGTAGAAGTGGAAGTTCTGGTGGAAAGCCTAAACAATCTCCTGGAAGATTCGGAAGACTGATCGTATTTCAAACCCGGAAATCGCGCACTCTCCGGGTTTTCATTCGTCCCTCGAAAATTTTCCTTTTTTTCGCCTCCCTTTTGTTTAAACGCCTCTCCCTTTCCTTACGATTTTGTTTTCGGCTCCTCATTTTAAGCATGCCGCGTTTCGAAAATTCCTCATTCTTATTATAAAAACCTAATTCTTTCTTCGAGAGGAAAATGAAAATTCACCTTCACAAACAATGGGGCCGATTTCGAGAAACTCTCTGGATTCTTTTTTTCTTTATCTCTTTCACCATCGAAGCAATCACGATCGAGGTATTTGTTCCTTTGTGTAACGGAGCACAACTCGCTTGTGGGAAAGGAAAAGCCGGAGATCCCCGTTCTTTGGAGGAAAATCTCTACTGGGGGGCCGCGTTCGGTGCGGAATCTTTTTTAAAACGAGCGAAAGAATTCCAAATCTTAGAACGAAAAAACGGAACTCGAAATTCTCCGATTTTAAGGGATCTAAAGCTCGAACGGCCTCCGAAAAAAGGAGAACAACGGGTGATCCTCCTAATACACGCATATGCCGGTGACAAAATTGACGACGCGTTAGTCGCCTTTTTAAATGCCTCCTCGGGAAATTCGCATTCGGATCTGATCGTTTGGGCCGGTCACAATCGTTTGATGGATCGCTTCCCTCCCGAGTTCAATACGTCGGGACAGGGTTCTTCAAAACCCGTGGTTGTGCTCGCGTGCGAAAGTGAAACATATTTCGGCCCGATATTACGTTCGATGAATATTTCTCAAATCGCGATGACAAAGACATTTATGGCTCCGGAAGCATATCTTCTCGAAGCGTTAGCCGCAACAGTTGCAAAATCGGGTTTGAAAAATAAAAAGGTGATTCGTTCTTCTCTCGTAGATGCCTATGCCAAGTATCAAAAAATTTCGATACGCGCCGCAGGGACCGTGTTCTCAAAACTGGACTAAAGCTTAAGAGCTCCGCGAGCATACTCTTCCGAATCTAATACAAACAAAAATCTATGGATTATCGACAATAGGGTGGGAAGACTTCCGTCTATTTGACGACGTATCAGCATGCCGATCCATCTCTCATCGCATTCTTTTTTCTCCGGATCGATCGCTAATCTAAATTCATATTTTGAACACACGAGTTCCTCTGCGATTCTCCGAGACATGATCGCTCCGTCAAAATCGGAACTATGAAAGACCGCATTTTGATACGCCCTTACAGAATTACGAAATTGTTCCTTATTTTTCATAATTTCGCGAATGATTGATACCTTATTTCGAAACCAATGTTTCACGTTGGCATCGTATAATGTTTGCATATTTTTGCTTCTAAGATAAGAATCGCGATCATCAAGTATTTTTTTGAATAAAAGAATCAGTCCCGATGAGTTATAAAAAACAAAAAAGCTACCGTTTGGTAATTTTTCAATCTTCTTCACAATGGAAACTCCTGTTAAGACTTGAGTTGCAGATCCTAAGATCTTGGCATCTTCAACATTCCAATGTAGCAATGCGTTTTGAAAACAAAAGGAATGATTACAATCACTTGCATTAAGACGAAGATTAGACTCTTCCAGTATAGCATAAATCAAAGCGCTTTTTGCAAACATCCATGAAGGATCCTTACCGGCAAATTCCCAAATTTCCTCCTGCTTCGATTTAGTAATAAAGTCTTTTAATGACACAGAAAATTTAGATTCTTTGGCAAAACTGGAAAACACGAATAGAATGATAAAACAAACAAAAAATAAGATTTTAGAATTTCTTTGAATCATAATATGTAATAGTTAAGAGTTGATCTTACACTCCTTAAAATAAATAAGGAGAAAAAAGATGACAACGGCACAAAAAATAATCAAGAACAAGGTAGGTCTTTTGAAGTTAGCAGAGACCTTAGGGAACGTCTCAAAGGCGTGTAACGTAATGGGCTATTCACGGGATAGTTTCTATCGTTTTCAAGAGTTATATGAGAAAGGAGGCGAACTCGCTCTCCAGGATCTGAGTAGACGTAAACCGAATCCTAAAAATCGTATCGAACCTGAAAAAGAAGAAGCGGTAAAAAAAATGGCGATCGACTTTCCTGCTTACGGTCAACAGAGAGCATCGAATGAATTGAAAAAACAAGGAATCATAGTAGCACCTGCGACCGTTCGTAGTGTATGGGTTCGTCACGATCTGGAGACCTTTCAAAAAAGACTGAAGGCTTTAGAGGCGTTCATGGCTCAAGGAGATTCTCCCGTATTAACCGAATCCCAAGTGCAGGCATTGGAAAGAAGAAAATTAGAAAAGCAAGTTGAAGGTGAGATAGAAACAGAACACCCAGGATACTTAGGATGTCAAGATACGTATTACGTGGGCACAATCAAAGGCGTAGGAAGGATTTACCAACAGACCTTTATCGATTCCTATTCTAAAGTGGCGATGGCAAAACTTTACGATAGAAAAAATGCTTTAGTAGCAGCCGATATGTTAAACGACAAAGTGATTCCTTGGTTCGAAGAAGAAGGCCTTCGCTTGTTGAGAATTTTAACGGATAGAGGGACCGAGTATTGCGGAAATAGAGAACACCATGAATTTCAGTTGTTCCTTGCTTTGGAAGATATAGACCATTCAAAAACAAAAGCAAGGCATCCTCAATCTAATGGAATTTGTGAAAGATTTCACCGAACCATTCAAGACGAATTTTATGCCATTGCTTTCAGGAAAAAGGTATACAGCTCGATTGAAGATTTGCAAAAAGATTTGGATCACTGGATCGATTCTTATAATAACGAACGAACCCATCAAGGCAAGTATTGTTTTGGTAAAACTCCGATACAGACTTTTCTTGACACGAAGGAATTAGCTAAGAATAAGTATCTCGACAACTTACAATTTTCGTAATAAACAGGAACACGGAGTGTCAGATCTTATTTTGGCTATTACACATAATACCTTTTTATTAATATGAATCGAACGAATAATTTTATATTCTTAGAAAATAAAATACATGATTTATCGAAACATTGCTTAGTCACAAAACGCCGGAATATAGTAATAACGAACTCCCGCCTTTCTAAAAAAACTCTGGATTCTACTTTCGACTCCAAATCCTTCGTAACTTTCCAAAGGTTTTAATCCTTTTCGAAACGTTCCTTCGTTGATCTGAAGAATTTCTCCTAACGCATCCAGTCGATAAAATTCAAAATCGGATTCTCGTTTTAGAACAAGAAGATTCATAGTGAGAAAACTTTCACGTCTGTATTCTTCTTCGGAAAGGCCGTAAACAAAAGAACTCGGGAAAATTCTATAAACGTTTCCTTTGTGTTCCACGGTGTTTTTTCTTCGATCCAAATCTTTGAGAATGGTATACGAAGAATGATCCGTGATAAAATGAATCGTTCCGCATCGAAACGTAATATACTGATTCCCTTTTTTACCGGTTGCGGAAGGAAGCACAACTCCGGAAGAAATCATATCGCCGGATGAATGGTGATTCTCCGCGATTTTTTCGAGTCTGTTTTTGAGAGTCTCGTCTAAGAATTCCACCGAGTCTGTTCGTTTCATCTTTCCGAGCTGGTGAAAGATTCTATCAAACTCGTCTTTTTCGTAGCCTTTATTTTTTACAAAGGTGTCCAATTGTTTTTTTAAGGACTTCAATCGGATTTGAAAATAAGGGGAATCGTTTTTTCCGGCAAGATTGAACATCTCCTCCCAAAGAGCTTCCAATTCGCGGATCTCATCCTTTTGGTCAAAGGTCTTTTTTTCGACTTCTTCTAAAATGGATTCGAATTTGTGTTTTAAATCAAAAAAGAATCGGGAATCTCTTACGGGGTCCATACGAATATCTTTATTATCGGACGTTTTTTAGAATTTTCGGAGAGTTTGCTTTGTCTTAGAACCGAAGATTTTGTATTTCTTTGATTCGAAACAGATTTTATAATCGAAGGAGTTCCTACTTTTTTCGGGGATGATCGTTTGCAAAACCGCGATTTTTCGTTTTTTGATTCAGATCTATTTTGCAAAAAGGATGGAGTTCCGACCGTTTCGAGGAAATTTTCTTTCGACAGTCGAAACCCGCTTTCAAAAGAAGGAGTTCCTACTTTTTCAGATACATTGACTGATTTATTAAAAAATCGACCATGGAATCAATTTCTATCCTTCTCTCAGAATCGACTTCTCCGTATTTTAGCTTCCACAGGTAGACCTCTGCCAAACAAAATCTCTACGGAAAATACCTGTCGGAACCAAGAATCGCTTATGCGGTAGGGATACGAAAGGCGCGAAGCGTTCATTTGCAAATTTCAACAAACTGAGAACGGCTAGATTTGAACTCAACACCTCACTCCCTAGGGGTCGTTCGGTCGCTTTCGCTGAACTCGGCGACTCGCTTCCAAGGGCTACGAGACGACAGAATTAATTCGCGTGTTTCCGGCTCTTGATCGAAAGAATGATCCCCACCGCAGTCATGGACATGATCAAGTGAGAGCCGCCATAACTCATAAACGAAAGCGGAATTCCTGTCACGGGCATGAGCCCGATCACGATCCCGATGTTGATCGCCATATGATAAAAAAGTAATGCCACGATTCCCGAAGCAAGAAGCGACCCGAACCGATCCTTACTTTCATAACTGATCTGAAGTCCGCGTAACGGAATCGAAAATAAAAAGAATAACAAAAATACCGATCCTAAAAAGCCCGTTTGTTCCGCCCAGGATGCAAAGATAAAGTCGGTACTGGATTCGGGAACGTGCGGAATCCTTCCCTCGGTCATCTCCGCGTTCATCAAACCTTTTCCAAAAAATCTTCCCGAGCCCACTGCGGGTTTAGAAGCGCGCAATTGATACCCTGCTCCCTGTTTAAATTCCTCGGGATTTAAGAATGCAGTAAGACGAACGACTTGGTTTTCACGGAACGGAACCGTTTTCATTACCACGACCGCAGTGATAAAGCTGATTCCCAAAATTCCGAGTGGAATATAATATTGTCTTAATGTTCTACTTCCTCTTGCAATTCGAATCCCCACCATCACCAAACTCGCGAGCAACAATACGACTCCGAACGTAATCAACAGTTTTTGATTGGAAAAGATCTTAAAGAAAAATCCGCCCTGCACTTCGATGACTTGATCGACTACTTCTCTGAGGGCGTTTAACGTTTTCGGAGTCAGGTTTGCGGCCTTTAAATCCTTTCCGTCGAGAGCGAGCCAAATCTTTCCTCCCAGTCTGTTGACTACGGACAAAAGATCGGTCTTACCCGATTTTTGCAAAAAATCCAGAATGTCGTTGATCAAGGTCAGTCTTGAATATTCCACAAACATAGGAATCATCAACGTGATTCCACCGAACGTCAAAAGAGATCCGATATGAAGAATATCCGCTCCTCCGAGAAAAAGCATCGTAAATAAAATCGGTAAAAACGACACCGCGGTTCCAAAGTCGGGCTGCAGAAGAATAAAAAACATCGGAACGATCACGATCACGAATGGAATCGCGAGCACCGCGATATTCTTCATATCCCTTTCTTTCAGGACCATAAACTGTCCGAGTAGAATCACTGTGGATAGTTTTGCAAACTCGGAAGCCTGGATTCCCACGGGTCCGAGTTTCAGCCAAGAACGAGCTCCTCTTCCTGATGGCAAATGTCCGATTCCCGGTATCAACGTGATCAACAACAAAAAGATCGTGAACACATAGATGACTATCGCATAGGCACCTAACAATTGATAGTTGATCCTGGAAACAAAATACATGATCGTAAGACCGATGATAAAATACGTTAACTGTCGATACCACTTCCCGGGGCTGTCTTCGAAATTGATTTCCTGACTGTAAAGAGTAAGAACGCTACAAAGAACCACGATGACAACGGAGATCACCAAAAAATAATCTATCTTTTCTATCGACTTATCTGGCTTCAAGAGCTTCCTCCTGTCCGGTCGTTGGCGATGGCGACGGAGCTACATCCTGCGACTTTTTAAACGTTCCCGGCGGAAACGCCGCGTGAAACATTTCTCTCGCTACCGGAGCGGCACCCGCTGCCCCGCCGACTCCGTATTCTACGAAAACAACGATTAACACCTGTTCGCTGGCAGGTGCGTTCGCGGGAGCGTAGCCCACAAACCATGCGTGGTTGGAACCGGAGGCTCCTCTTCTTCTTGTCTGAGCCGTTCCCGTTTTTCCTGCGATATCGGGTAAGAACGGTTTGTTCAACACATAAGCCGCGGTTCCGCTTTTAACCACGAGTTTGAGCCCTTCTTTGATCGCCTCTACCGAAGATTGATTGATCGGAATGTCTCTTAATATCTGAGGAGTGGTTCGATTGATAATCGAATTGTCGACAGGATCCCGAATCTCGCTCACGACATACGGCTGATAGATCTGTCCTCGATTGAGCAGCCCCATATAAAATAACGCCATTCCCATCGGAGTGGAGGAAATAAATCCCTGACCGATCGATAAGTTGATCGTATCCCCGTCGAACCACTTAGTTCCATAAGTTCTTTTTTTCCACGCGGAGGAAGGAACAAAACCCGTAATCTCCCCGGGAAGATCCACCTTGGATTTATTTTCCAATCCAAAAAGCCGGGAATAGTTTAAGATCGCATCCGATCCGAGTTTGTATCCCAGGTTGTAAAAATAAACCGAACAGGATTTTTGCAGAGCATGCGCGAGGTCGTTGGTTCCATGTCCGCTTTTTTCCCAACAATTAAAAACCTGATCCGGAACTCCTACAAACGTGGATTTCAAAACAAAACTTCCGTTACACGAATACGATGTCTCCGGAGTATAACCGATTTTGTGCTGACTTTCGAGTGCAGCAAGAGCGACTAACGTTTTGTAAGTAGAAGCGGGGGGGAATTTGGACTGAATCGCAAGATTTAAAAATCCACCGTTGTCCTTGACTCGTTTAAAATGACTGGTTCGATCCACCTTATTCTTTCCCGAAAGGATATTAGGGTCGTAACTCGGGTTGGAAGCCATCGCGAGAATTTCTCCGGTTGCGACCTTGACCGCGATTGCGGTGCCACGACTTCCCTTCAGAGCTTTGTGCGCCGCGATTTGAATATCCTTATCGATGGTAAGAATCAAATTATTTCCGGGGGAAGAATGTTCCACAACCCTTTCTTCCTCTATGTTTCCCTCGGAGCTTCGTTTCTGGATTCTAAATCCGTCGGCACCTCTGAGTTCCGAATCGTATTCCAATTCCAAACCGTTTTTGCCGAGATATTGATAGGATTTGATTTCTCCCGCGACGAGATCGTCCCGAGTCGGCTTTCCGATATAACCGGTCACGTGTGCAAGCGCGGGCCCCATCTTGTAAATCCTTCTTGGAGAAGGTAAAAGAATGATATACTTTGAAATATTATCAAATACTGATATTCTTTCCTGTTGAGCGGTTGTGATTCCTTCCAAAAGAACGATCGGTTTTTTAGACTTCAGGTTTCTGGAAAATCGAGGTTCGATCAGTTCGTCTTCGTAATACGAAATCGGAATCGAAAGCGTTCTCGCAAACTCATGAATAAACGCCTTCACGCTCGCGGGATCGTATTTGAATAAGGAAGTGTTCAGGATCGCATCCAAAGAGGAATAATTGGATACGAGAGCCATGGAAGTTTCGGGCGTGAGAAAATTCCGATCGAACATCTGTCCTCGCGCTGCGGGCATGATTTCGCTCTTTCTCACAAACTTCTCCGCCTTGAGCGCGTTATCGGTTCCGTTGAAAATCTGAAGATTGAATAACTGAAAGATAAACGCCGCTAAGGTAAAGACCACGAGCCCGGAGAAGATATACAACCGAACCCGGAAGTTTCTCTCAAGACGGTATTCCGTTGCGGACTGAGCTCCGCCTAACAACTACGCGTCCCCCATATGATCCAGTTGATAGATCCAGGTAAGCGCGTAAAAGAAGGCGGGTGCGATCAGCGCGTTAAAGATCGAAGTAAAGAATAAGGAATAACTCATATTCTCATGAAAAAACAGAGTAAACAGATAATACGTCGCGACCCTCGTGACAAAAGTGATCAATAGGGAATAAATTGTAATCGAAAGATAATTTTCGTGATAAGCCGAACGAGCAAACTTTCCGACCAGATATCCGATCAGACAAAACGTAAGAGAGTGGAGCCCGATCTTGTAGGCAACCAAATTACCCGTCGTAGTGATTTCACCGCCAAGACCGCTGTCCGTCAAAAGACCTCCGAAAAACCCGATCCAAAGACCGTAAAGGGCACCTCTTCTCAAAGCAAAGAACAATACCAGAAGAATCATAAAGTCCGGTTTGATCGCGGATCCGATCTCAAACAAGTTGGATCCGTTCAAAAAGTGCGCGATCAGAATTCCGACAGCGATTACGAGTTTTTCTAAGATCATTGCAGGTCATCCTCGCTCGGTGCAGCGGACGGATTTTTAGGAACATTTGTCTGCGGCTGATTGCCGTTAGACGGAGGAGTTTTCGAATCCTTGGAAAGTTTTTCCTCTCCGGGATAATTGAGTTCCCCAAAATACGGATTTTCGATCGTGATGTTTTGTCCTTCCGGCCAGGTCTCCATCCATTTTTCCGGAAGTTTGAGAAGAATGGTGACACTTTCCAACATTTCAAAACGAACAAACGGCTTTAAGAATGCGGTTTTGAAACTTCCGTTTCTAGGCCCCTCTTCCGTGATCTGACCGACGGGAATTCCAGCAGGAAACACACCGCCGCCTCCGGAAGTATAAACCGCTTTCCCGATCTTACTCAAAGACTCGGTGTATTGAATCATTTCGCTCGGTCCCATCGGATATTCTCCGAAAACTCGAGGATCGATGATAATTCCACTATCGATATAATTCAGAAGGGCTTCGGTTCCTCTTCCGGAGTTTCCGGAAAGATTGGCCCAAAGATTCGTATCAGGCATCGCAACGCCCATATTAAAATTAGAATTGATCAAGGGTTGAACGACCGCGGAACCACCGGTGACTGCGATCACCTTTCCCACAAGCGCTTCTATGATTTCACCTTTTTGATCCACGGCTCTCGCGGTCACAGGCATATACGGTTTGAGCCCCGCATCGGAACCCTTGTCTATGATGATGGTTCTATAAATGGAATTCAGACGAACGGATAAAACTTCCGCTTTCAAACTCGCATACTTTTGTCTGCTGTGAAATCGAAGTTCTTTGCGGAGAGAATCATTCTCCCGATTTGCTTTTTCCAAATCCTGAGGAAGAAGTTTATAATCTTCCATAACTGCAACGCAAGAATCCCTTTCCTTGCGAACCGCTTCAAACGATTCCAGCTTATTATAAGCGCCTTTAAAAAATCCACCGAAGGAATCGATGGATCCGGAAACGATATCGCCCACTCTTTGAAAGCTGGCGATTCCTCGCACAATGACGTTGCTTCTGAATGTTAAAGAAAGAATGGAGAACAGGATACAAAAGAGGAGTGAGACTGTCTCTTTACTTCGGCTAAGCTGAAACCATAACATCGAATTGTCTTTTGCACTCCCGGTGAGAAAATCCGGAAAACTTTGTTCCGGATCTCAAGCACGATTTTCTATCGAAACTCTTAACGGATTCCCGGCTTGATGTATTTCAATTCGTCCAGATACTTTCCGGTTCCAAGAACCACACAAGTAAGAGGGTTCTCTGCACGAAAAACAGGCACTCCGGTTTCTTTAGAAAGATAGGTTTCAAGCCCTCTCAAGAGACAACCGCCCCCTGTAAGAACAATTCCTCTTTCTACGATATCGGATGCAAGTTCTGGAGGAGTTCTTTCCAAAACTCGTTTGATTCCGTCGAGGATTTCGTCGGTCGGCTCTTTGAGCGCCTTGCGGATCTCATTGGATTCCAACTCGAGAGTTCTAGGAAGACCGGAAATCGCATCCCGTCCCCGAACTTCCATGGTTTCAGCCTTTTTCTCGGGATACGCGTTCCCAATCGTAAGTTTGATATCTTCCGCGGTTCTTTCCCCGACCACCAGGTTATACTGGTTTCTGAGATATTTGATGATCGCTTCGTCAAATTCGTCCCCGCCGGTACGAATGGATTCTGCGATTACCATTCCCCCCAAAGAAATGACTGCGATCTCGGTGGTTCCGCCGCCGATATCCACGATCATATTTCCGGCGGGTTCGTTGATCGGGATGTTGGCTCCGATCGCCGCGGCTAACGCTTCTTCAATTAGAAAGATTTCTCTCGCACCCGCTTGTTCTGCGGATTCACGAACGGCGCGTCTTTCCACCTCGGTGATACCGGATGGAACCCCGATTACGATTCTCGGTTTTACGAAGGTGGTGCGGTTATGCACCTTCGCGATAAAATAGCGGATCATTTTTTCAACGGTTTCGAAGTCGGCGATGACCCCGTCTTTCATCGGACGGATCGCAACGATCTCACCGGGTGTTCTACCCAACATCCGTTTTGCTTCCTGCCCTACAGCCAACACTTTCCCGGTAGCTGCATGAACAGCTACAACGGAGGGTTCAGAAAGGACGATCCCCTGTCCTTTTACATGCACCAGTGTATTTGCCGTCCCCAGGTCAATTCCCATATCATTGGAAAACAGGGCATAGAGATTATCAAATATCATTTCGTGTACCTTTCAACCGCGGAGGTTATTTATCTTTTATTATCTGTTTAAAACGGGAATTCCTACAGAACTTTCCGATTTTAACGGTTTCAATAATTTCAACGGTTGGGTTCCCGGCAACTGCAAAACAAAAAAATGAGAAAACAAATTAAGCTGGATTGGATTTTAGGAGACACACAATCTGTTCATCCATGGTTCAGGAAAAACCTCTCGCCGCCATCGATCTAGGCACCAATTCATTCCATATGATCATCGTTCGGGTTCGTAAGAACGGCACCTTCGAAGCCATCGCCCGAGAAAAAGAATCGGTTCGTTTAGGCAATAAGCTACAGGAAGGAGGGAACATCGATCCGGACTCGTTTCGAAGAGGAATCGATTGCCTCAAACGTTTTAAAGTATTGGCCGAAAGCGCGGGAGCCGAAGTCAGAGCCGTTGCTACCAGCGCACTTAGAGAGGCATCCAATCAAGAAGAATTTTTAGAAGCCGCATATCAAGAAGCGGGGATCTCAATCGACGTCATCAGTGGATACGAAGAAGCCCGTCTGATCTACTTTGGAATTTTGCAAGGAATTCCAGTCTTCGATCGAAAGATCATGATGATCGACATCGGCGGAGGAAGCACGGAAGTTCTCGTCGGACACAGAGGAAACATTCTATTCTCCAAAAGTTTCAAGATGGGCGCGATCCGCTTGACTGAAAAATTCTTTAAGGAAGAAACCTTGTCCAACTCGGACATTCGAAAGTGCAGACTTTATATCAAAGAAATGCTTCTCCCCTTTCGAAAAATTCTCCGGGATCTGAAACCTGATTTGGTCGTCGGCTCTTCCGGGACGATCCAATCGATCGCGGGAATGATTCTCGCTGGAAAAGGAGAAACCGAAGAAATCTCCTTGAACAATTTCGAATTTTCAACACCCGAATTTAAAAGAATCCGAAACCTCATCCTGGAAGCGGATACTTCCAAAAAGAGAGCCAAGATCCCGGGACTGGACGGCAAACGTGCGGACATCATTGTGGGCGGAACCTTGATCCTGGAAGAAATCTTCGACCTCGCGAACGTGCAGAATCTGACCGTATCCGAGTTTGCACTCCGAGAAGGAATCGTGTATGACACAATTCGAAAATGGGAACATTTCGAAAGCACGGAACATTCCAAACACCTCGATGATATCCGTCAGACAAGCGTGCATAACTTTATGAAAACCTTTTCCAGGGACGAGGAATATTCGCGTCACGTTGCCGACATCAGTCTTCAGATCTTCGATCAACTGAAACATCTTCACAAACTCGGACAGGAAGAAAGGGAACTTTTAGAAGCCGCGTCTCTTCTTCACGAGATCGGCCAATCCATCTCGCATTCCGCGTATCACAAACACGGTTATTATATGATCCGAAATTCGGAGATGCTGTTGGGATTTACCTTTTTGGAAATCGAAATCATCGCACTCACCGCCCGCTATCATCGCAAAAACATCCCACGCGCAAAACACAGAGAATTTAGCAGACTCGCCGAAAAAAATCAAACCCTCGTGAAACAACTTTCCGCGATTTTAAGAATCAGCTCGGCGCTCAATCGAAATAGAGGCGGACTCGTTCCATCGGTGAATTGCAAGATCGAGAAAAATCAGATTCGTTTTATTCTCAAAACCGCAAAAGGGTATGATCCTTCCCTTGAAATCTGGGCGGCGGAAGAACAAAAATCCGCGTTTGAAGAAACCTACGGGTATTCCGTGGAATTTATCGCCGGGCAAACGGTTTAGAAATATAAAATAGATCAAATCCTAATATTCAAAAAAAAAACGAAGAGAGTTGTTAAGTTTTATATGATACGCAATCGGCTTCACATGATCTTACCCGCGGCCTCCTTATTTCTTTGCTGTCTTTTAAGCGTCATTTTAATCGAATTGAGAATGTCGATCAGCGGGAAAAAAAGTTATATGTTTTTAAAGTGGAATCTGATTTTAGCGCTGATTCCGGTATTGATTGCATATTTTCTTTTATTCTATTATAAAATCCGAAAGAGATCGATCGATTTCATTTTTATTTTTCTCATCCTGGTTTGGCTCGTTTTCTTTCCGAACTCTCCCTATATCGTCTCCGACTTTATCCATCTCAAACCCAAGCCGGGAATCCCCCTTTGGTTTGACATCTTGCTGATCTTTTCGTTTGCATGGAATGGACTTTTTTCAGGTTACTTATCTCTGAGAATCATTCATAACGTATTGGACGACAAGTTCAACGAGCTTATCAGTTGGATTTTTATCCTTGCGGTGGCGCCACTCGCCGCGTTAGGCGTTTATATCGGAAGATTTTACAGATGGAACTCTTGGGACATTATAACCAATCCCTTCGCGCTTTACGACGACATGATCGAGATTATGATCCGTCTCAAGGAAAATCATCGACTGTTGGGAATTTTGATCCTGATGTCTATATCGATTTTTTTCGGATATTTGATCATCTATTCTCTAACTCAATTTTCATCCCACTTTAAAAAAAATGAAGTTTAGCAAATTGAAGCATATATAGACGAATCAAACACACACGAAGATTTTACCCAAAAAGCAGGGAACCATTCTTCCCCGCAAACGTTCTGAAATAAAATACAAGGATCCACACAATGAACAAAACTTTCAAAAAAGGCCTTTGGATAGCGCTCGCGGTTTTTGCAACCCTGTTTCTTTTTCGATTGTTATACGGATATCTTTCGTCCTCCGGCAATACGGGACATACGGATTTTCAGAATGGAGATTTGATTCGATCCAGAGAATCGCTTCCGATAAAACAAAACATAGCTTCTAAAAAGATCAAATATGACAACCCGGGTTCGACTATAACCAAGAGCGTGGATCAGAAATATGAAAAAATAGCCACGATAGAATCCCAATCCGCGGACATCGAGGATGACGAAAAAAAAATCAGGGATTTAGTCAATACCACCGGCTCGATCATTCAATATGAAAATATCTCAGGATTAAAACGTATGAGGGATCGGGTAATAAAAATTGCGGTTGGAGTTCCTCCGGAAAAGTTTGACGATCTCGTAAACGAATTTAAAAAAATCGGAAAAACCCTTCTTCTTACGATCGATAAAAAAGATAAAACAAACGAGTATAAGAATCTCCAAGCTAAAAAAGAATCTATACTCAAAATTAGAAATTCATTGACCGGTTTAAAAAATAAGGGAGGCAGAATCGACGAATACATCAGTCTCGAAAATAGAATTCTGGAAATCGAAGAAGAGATACAAAAATTAGGAATCAGTTTAGGAGAATACGATTCTGAAAACGAATTCTGCACCGTTCTACTTACGATCTATGAAAACCAAGCGTCCGGAGAAATCGGCTTGATTCATAGAATCAAAGTCGCTCTGGAGTGGACGATCAAATACTATCTTCTTTTGGCGTTCTCTTTACTCTTCGTTGTATTGTTGATTCATTATTCGTTTCCTCTGTGGGAAAAAATCAGAAACCTCGTTTTGCAAAAACTCCGGTAATAAAAGTATTTTTTGGCTATTACAACTAATTGTTCCGACAAAAAATTTTTTCGTAAAACAGGCTGGACGCGGACTTTAAGTCCGCGCAAGAGTAAAATTGCGGTTGATTTTTATTTTTTTCCGGAGTCGCGCAAATCAAGTAAATCTAAATTGCGCGTGATTTTTCCAAATAAAAATATAAACAGGAATGGTGAAAATGAATATCGACGAGGCAATGAAAGAATTGGAAAGAATGGGTAGCCCGTCCGTAAAAAAAATCTTTCTCAATCACGGAGCAAAAGAGCCTTTATTCGGAGTCAAGGTTGCGGATCTCAAAAAGATTCAGAAAAAAGTCAAAAAAGACAACGAACTTTCATTAGAACTTTATAAAACAGGAAACGCTGATGCGATGTATCTCGCGGGATTGATCGCCGACGAAAAACGGATCCAAAAAAAAGATCTGCAATTTTGGGTAAAAAATTCCGGATCTCCGATGATCAGCGAATATACGGTGGCCTGGATCGCGGCCGAAAGTAAATACGGCTGGGAACTTGCAAGAGAATGGATCCGTTCCCCAAAAGAAAGTATAGCTTCTTCGGGCTGGAGCACATTCTCCAGCTTACTTTCCATCTTTCCGGATGATCAAATCGACTCCAAAGAAATTCTCAAACTTTTAAAGATCGTAGAATCCACAATTCATGACTCCAAAAACAGAGTAAAATATTGCATGAACGGATTCGTAATCGCTACCGGTTCTTTTTACCCTAAACTTTTTAAGGAAGCGCTGGAAACCGCAAAAAAAATCGGTAAGGTGGAAGTGATGATGGGAGCAACCGCATGTAAGGTTCCCGATTCGACCGAATATATTCGTAAGTTTGAAAAAATGGGACGACTCGGCCAAAAGAAAAAAATAGCTCGTTGTTAAGCGAAGTTTCTCTTTGTCGCTTGTTATTAAAACAAAACACAAGAGTAAAAGTCGGACTTCAAACCGATGGTATAAAAATCTAAGACTTTACATTTTTTCAAACAAAATTCGTAAAAAAACTCTGACTAAAACTAATTTTAGAATTTGCGAATCTTTTTTTGATCCGAAGCTGAACGCAAAAGAATCGGGGCGATTTTTTTCGATAAAATTGCTGTAAGCTTTTGCATACCGCACGTATTTAAGTGAGTATAATCCCCGAAGTCTTCTTGTATAAAATCCCCGCTTTCTATTTTTAAATATTGAATTTTCTCTTCGATAAGAATGGCCTCCCAGACAGACATCTGCGACAAGAAAACCAGACGAGAATCAAAATCCGGACGGAATGGAAGAGAAAGAGCCAAAATCGGAATCTGTTTACTCTTTAAATATAAAAACAGTTCTTTCCAAGCCTTTAAGGAGGAAGAACGGATTTTTTGTAAGGCCAGCTCGGAGTTCGCGGGCAAAGAAATCGGATTCGAATTTGGAATACAAATACCGTCATAAGGCGCATAACGCGCCCAATCCATATAACCTTTATGATTCAGGTATTCCGATTCTAAAAATCGATTACGCATCCTGTTCTCATTCCATTTCAAAATCGGATTTCCAGACAAAAGTCGTTCTAATTTTTTTTCGGAAAAGCTGAACTCATCCCCCTCTCCCACAATCCTGATCGATGTGGATAAAAATGCGTTTAAACGTAAAAACGGAAAAAGTCTACCAAACAAATAATAAAAACCCGAAGACACGTTCTTGAGATAAAAATTTCTCAGAATCGATTCCGTAAAAATCTCGGTATGAAACGAATCATAGTTTAGAACAAGACTCCGATGCGCGCTTGCCACATCCATATCCGATAACGAAAACACGGAACCGTTTATGATCACAAGGGAAGGTTTTGTTCCGATCTTGGACTCGTATTCTTTCCATCGCAAAAGCATACCTTCGGGTTGCTCGGAGGGTCTGGGAAGAAACCAAATCGGAAATCCTAAACTTGTTTCCAGAATCTTTGGATAAATACCCGATAAAATCTGACTGTCTCCTAAAAATACAATCGGATTTGTTTGAAAGGAAACGGATGAATTCGTATACAAAGAAGAATCGATCGCGGATAGGCGATCATAGAGAAAGGAATTTTTTTCCTGAAACGAAACCAAAAATGGAAAAAGAAAAATTTGGAACGCGGGAAATAAAAAGAACACGATCAAAAAACTGATCCAAAATTTTCCCTTTGCGGTATAAATCCAATTCCAGTTCGATTTAAAATACATGCCAAAACCTTTTTCAAAACTGAAAGTAAAAAAATTCTTTTTTTTCAAAAACACCGAAAAGAAAAAATAGAATTCCAATCCCCAAAGACATGGGAATCCATTGATACGGTTTCCATACGATCCCTTTCAGGAACGCATCCGTTCCGCCGGAAAAAATCATCCAAGACTCTATGATGATTAACGGTAATAATAGAAAAAATAATTTACCCGCAAAGATCCAATTCCAATAGTACCCGCTCGTGGCGTTGAGAATCAGAATCCAGAGTTCATTCGGGGAATGCACTTGAAACAAAAGTAGTCCCAAGGCAAACATCCAAAAGGTCAGCACAACTCCCAATCCTTTGAAAGAATATTTTAAAATTTGAATATGGTCCGGAATCGACCGTAAAACGTATTTTTGAAACAAATTATAACCGACTACTTGAAACCCACAATAACCCCCCCAAATCAGATATCCGTAGGTCGCCCCGTGCCAAAGCCCGCCCAAAATCCAAACGATCATCAGATTTAAGTTCTGCCTCCAGAGAGATACACGATTTCCGCCCAATGGAATATAAAGATAATCTCGGAGCCATGTGGATAAAGAGATATGCCAGCGTTTCCAAAATTCGGCGGGATTTGAGGAGATAAACGGGAAATTAAAATTTAAAGTTAGACGAAACCCCAACATCTTCGCAAGACCTCGCGCGGCGTCGGTATACCCGCTAAAATCCGCGTAAACCTGAAACGCAAAACAAAACGCGATCCAGAAGATCATACCGGAAGGAAGTTCCATCCCGGGATCCATCGCCTTTCTGGTAAACAAAAGCAAATGATCTCCGATAAAAACCTTTTTAAAAATCCCCCATCCGAACAAAATCGCGCCGGATAAAAAACCGTCTGTATCTACCATCCTTTGATTTTCAATCTGAGGCAAAAGCGAATCCGGTCTTTCGATCGGGCCGGCAAGCAAAAGAGGAAAAAAAAGGTCATAAACTCCGAAACGGATAAAATTTTCGCAAGGGATAATTTTTCCGGACCGGATATCGGAAAGATAGCTGATATTATGAAACGTATAAAAAGAAATCCCCACCGGAAGAACAATTTCCGGAATCAGAATTGTCGACTTCGGAAAAACGATTCCGAACGTGTCATTCCAAATACTTAATAAAAATAGAATATATTTAAAGAAGATCAGTATCGCGAGATTGATACAGATAAGAAGGATAAAAATTTGCCTTTGTTTTTTATTTTCTCTCCGGCCGATCCAAATTCCACCTGCAAAGTTCAAAGCGATGCAGAACAAAAGAAGAAAGACCATTTCCGGTTTCCAAAAGCCGTAAAAAAACAACCCCCCGACAAACAAAAGTCTGTTTTGTCCGAAAATACCGAGACGAAGATAAATTAGAAAAAAGATAAAAAAGAAAATAAGAAAGTTTAGAGAATTGAATAACATTCTCTATCTTTTACGATTCTTCGAGGAGTTCGAGAATTCTTTCCTTCTCTCTGGTGTCCGCAGGATAACAGAGAGTATGCTGAGTTACGGAAGTCTGAAAGTCTTTGGACTTTCGATCAGTATCACTGAGTTTGTTTTTAATCTTACGGATTAAAATCTGGGTTTCTTCCCGATCTTTTCCGTCCAAAATGACAGCATATTTTCCCTGACCGATTCGATACTGAAAGTCTGCTTCGGAAAGATTTTCCTGAATCGCCTTTCGCAATTCTTCGCTATACGACGCAAAAAAACCTGATCCTTTCAGTTTAACCATTCTTGAAACATTCTGAACTTTGAATATGGTTACGCTAAACGAGCTTGCGAGTCGCGTGGATTTCAACATCATCTCTTCTATCTTTTCTTCCACGGGACTAAATGGATCTTTAAAAACAGAATCCCTTTCCTGAATCAAAAGAAGATTGGAAAAGATCGGCGCAAGAACCTCCGAGATTCCCACCGCGATTTCGCGATCCGTATCCGTCCAAGGAACGTCGGTTTCATGAACCACCAGCATTCCCACAAGCCAGTGTAAATTGATGAAAGGAATGATGATAAAATCAGACATCAATCCCAACTCGTCATTGGAAAGTTTCTGCATCAATTCCGGATGTTTTCTAAAATTTTCAATCCTAAAAACACCTGGGATATTGGAAACGATTCCTATGATGGAACTTTCTAAAGGTAGTGTAAAGCTTCCCACGTGTTCCGGAGTGAGCAGATTGGATGCAAAAACTCGAAACTCATCCTTTGTATGGCCGTCGAGAATCATAAAAGTAGCTCGTCTTACCTTTAATTCTTCTTTAAACGTCGAGATGAGTTTGTCATACGCTTCGTCTATGGTTCTGATACCGCTAAAATCTCTTGCGAGAGAAATGATGAGTTCGTTTGTACGAATGATTTCTTTTAGATTTTGATTTTCCTGATGCAGTTGTTCCGTATCATAAATTCTGCGGTAGACGGAACCTGCGATTTCGCCGATGATTTTAAGAAATTCGATATCCTCGATCGTATAGTCTTCGCCGCTGATCGTTTTACTCAAAACGATAATTCCGAAAAAGTCATCCAGATAACGAATCGGAACGAGTAATTCCGCATGTGATCCGTTGATGATTTCCTTTTCCTTGGCGGGCAAAAGAGGTTTTAAAAGTTCTCTAGCATACAAAACAGAACCCGAATTAAACACCGCGTGATAGATTTCGTCTTCGGAGGATAAGGTCCATTCCTGATTAAAACCTTCCCCTTGATAATCCTCCAATCGGAAAAAATCCTGGGTTCCGTTTTTGGACGAAAAGATACCGATCGATTCCGAACCAATCTGCCCCATGATCGAAAACAAAAGGTTTTCAAAAAAGTTTGCAAAATCGGTGGAAGAACCGATTTCCTTACTGATCTCGAATACCGAAATATAATTATCCAGTTTTTTTCGGGAAGCGATCTGAAGATCGATGGGAGAAGTCGAAAAATTAGAATCGTCATCGAATAAGAAGTCTGCTTTTTCGGAGGTGGAAACGTTCGGATCTTTTTTTGGAGGGGTTCGGTGCGCTTCCTGTTCCGCTTCTTTGACCCAATCTTTGAAAGGGTCTTCGTCGATTGATTCCGAAATGTCGATATCACCCAAATCTTCCAAAGGAGCGGCTAACGTGGTTTCCGGACTTTCCCCCTCTTCGCCAAAGAGTTCGTCGAGTGAAAAATCCCCCGCTTCGGAATGGGAGGATTGAAATGAGGAATCCTCTTCGATCTTTTCGGAACTTGTTTCTTCCGGCATCGAAAGCCCTTCCGAAAAATCCAAAGAAGCGTTATTGTCTCCCAAAGAACTCAAATCATTTTCAAAGGTAGAATCGGGAAACTCCGCCTGAAACTCGTCCGTCTCTTTGAAAGAGCCGTCGTCCAGTTCAGGAATTGAAAATTCTTCCGTGACAGAAGTATCGTCCGATTCGAAATCGGATGTAAACTTGGGGACGTCCGCGATGACTGGTTGAGTCGGATGCTCGGAAAAGTCCTTGCGGGGTTCCGAAATATCCCTTCTCATCCCGAGTGCTTTTTGAAAAAAACTTTTTTTTGTCTGAAAGGATTCGGACTTTTTTAAGAGGGATTTTTTCTCGGATAAAGACGGTGAAGATCCGGAGACAGAGTCCGATTTTACTAATTTACTGACCCGATCTAACAAACCCATGGATCATACACCGATTTGCTTCATTAGTTTTTTATAAAGTTCAAAATAATCGGATTGAGAAAACTCACGAATCAGATCGTCAGGAAGATTTCCAAGAAGTTCGTCCAGATAGGTCATAATCCGTTTCATTTCTTCCTTAGAAGGAGTTATCTCTCCGGCATCCGCGGCAAAAGGTTGATCAACGGTTTGATCGGGAACCTTGCGTAGTTCTTCGATCGGAGAAAGCTCTTCCTCATCCGCGTATTCGTCGAGTAGAATCACTTCTTCCGGATCTTGAACGGTCTCCGCGGTAGGGATTACCTCTTCGGAAGAATTCGATTCCATAAACGATACGTTATCGTCCATTGACTCGAATGCATCCAGATCCGAAGAAGTCGGAAGTTCTCCGAGTATATCGTTTAGATCCTCGGTTGTGGTATCCGCGTCCGAAAGAAGATTTCCAAGTTCATCTTGGGAAAGTGCGATCGGTCCTTCATCATCTTCGGGAGAAGTTTTATCCGTAAGGATATGGTCCAATTCATCAATGGAAAGCGCGATCGGCTCCTCGTCTTCCAGACCGGCTTCGGAAAGAGTAGTTGCCGGTTCTGAGTCCCAATCGATTTCGGAATCGGAGCCCGGGAATTCTGAGATCGTTTCGGATTTTTCATCGCTCGTTAAGAGATGATCCAATTCGTCCATGGAAAGCGCGATCGCTTCTTCGTCCTCCAAAGAGGAATCGGAGGACGGAGTTGACGCGGGTTCCGAATCCCAATCGATTTCAGAATCGGCATCGACTCCCGCGACTTCCGTTGTTTCCGTTTCGGCGCCATCGGTAAGAATATGATCGAGTTCATCGATGGACAAAGAGATGGGCTCATCTGCGTCCAAAACCGATTCTGTTTGTGGTTCAAAGTCAAAGGAAGAATCTTCAAGCGGTTCCTGAGTAGAAAGGAGATTGCCCAGTTCTTCGTCCGAAAGCGCAATCGCACCGTCGGTGTCGTCTTCATCCAAAATGGATTTTTTCTGCGGCTCGAAATCAAAGGTAGAATTTTCGACGGACTCCCCGGTAGATAAAAGATTTCCGAGTTCTTCGTCCGAAAGTGCGATCGGTCCGTCCTCTTCTTCAAAAGAAACCATGTCCGAGGCAGGTTCGTTTTCGAGCGAATCAAAATCGTTTGTGGGAAGTTCAAAATCGTCAAAAGAAAGAGAGTCGTCTTCTAGGGAAGCATGTTCGGAGGCTTCTCCGATTCCATCCAGCTCATGAACCGGAAGAGAAATGAGATCGTCTTCTTCACCCGTGGAAGTTTCGTCAAAAAGAGATTCCACGCTTTCTTCTTCCAAAACATCGGAAGAAAGTAAATTTCCCAATTCTTCTTCGGAAAGTGCAATCGGTTCGTTATCATCCCCTTCCAATTCCGAAACGGAATCCTTTGGCTCAAAGGAAAAATCCGAGGAATCGGAAAGTAAAGAGTCTTCTCCCAAATCAAATTCGTCCGGACCGTCTAAATGTTGTTCGACGGGAAGTGAAAATGTATCGTTTTCTCCAAACATCGACCCGGAATCTTCCGATAGAGAAGCCCCCCCCAAAAGATCGGAAAAACCGCCGTCGACGTTTTCCGTCGAAGAAGAATCGTCCGATAATAGATTGCCGAGTTCTTCTTCGGAGAGAGCGATCGGCTCCTCGTCTTCGGAAACATGGATCGATTCGGAATCCGTCTGAAAATCAAAACCGGAATCTTCCAATTCAGGCATATCATGTAAAGTGTCGTCTAACGCGTCCGAACTCGTATCGGATTGGATATTGTCCAATTCCTCTAAAGAAAGGGAAATCGGTTCTTCGTCTTCACCATCTAAGGAGAAATCGGAAATTGCCGGAGTGTTCTCTTCTCCGAAACTCAAATCCGATCCTACGGGGATGTCGTCGTCTCTCGTATCCGCAAGCAGATTGCCGAGCTCGCCATCCGAAAGCGCGATGGGACCTTCCTCGTCCAAGTTGTTGGTATGTGTTATAAAATCGGGAAGGTCGTCCGCGGAATCGTCTCTTGAAACAGAATCACTCGTTCCGTCGCCGAGAATATCGTCCAACTCGCTTCCGGAAAGAGATACGGGACCTTCCTCCTCTTCTCCGAGATCGTCGATCGTCGAAGGCGAAAAGGAACTCCAACCGTTTTCGTCCCCGTCTAAAATGCCGTCCAATTCTCCGCCGGAAAGGGTGATCGATTCCTCTTCGTCCGATTCCGAATTTGAAAAATCGGCAGGAAGAATATCTGCGGATACAATTTCGCCTAACTCGTCTTCGGAAAGAGTGATCGGCCCCTCTTCCTCGCTTAAAAAATCGTCTTCGTCAAACGAAAGATCACCGTGATCCAGCTCAGTGGGTTGATCGTCGTTCATCGTAAAATCTTGAAGTGAAAAATCCGGTTTCACACCTTGCAGATCGTCTTCGTGTAAAGAGATAGGACCTTCTTCGTCCAAATCTGCTAAACCGAAGTCTTCGAGATCGTCCAATTCCTCGCCAAAACTGACCGCATCGGGTTCTTCCGTAAGATAACTGTCCAATTCCGAAAAATCCTGATCGGAATGTTCGGTTCCGTCCGCCGGTATAAAAAACGAATCATCGAACTCTAAATTAGAATTCTTTGATATATTGGGCTCAGTCAGGCTGCTGATGTCTAATAATTTATCTATTTCTGCGTCTATAAGCGGATCTGTAAGTTCTAGATCGAGCGAATCGTCCGAGCTTAGATCGACGGATAAGGATTCTTCCTCGGGATGAAAGGAGAAATCGTTTTCAAAACTGGACGGATATTCCTCTCCGGAACTTACTACCAAACTTTCCAGAGGATCCGAGTCGATGGATATATCTTCCAACCCGCCCGCCGAAGATTCGGATCCGGTCGAGCCTAAAATAGAATCGATATCTTCGAACTGCAGTTCGTCCATACCGGAATCCTGGTCTCCCCCACCGGTAGAGTTCTCATCCTTTATCATGTCGTAGTCTTCCGCCATCTTCCTCTATCATTCTTTCAGTTCAATGACCTGTCCGTCCAGGATTTCCCGGTCCAGGCCTTGTGCGGTCTGCGCCGGTTTTTTCAACCCGCCCGCGATCTCCACCAAGTCTTTTAACGTATCGCCTTGTTTGAGACGATACACACCGGGTTTTTGAACATTCCCACGAATCGCCGCCGAAATGCGATCCGGCTCAAAGACACCTCGAACAAAGTCCCGGTTCCTTCTTAAAAGAAAACCTATGCTTAGAAATAAAACTAGTATTCCGAAAATACGGATCGTTGTTTTCATAAAACAGCCGTTCCCTGATCTTCATTGTATTCGAAGAAAAGGGAATCTCTGCTACTATTTTCGGATAAAGGGACCCCTAAAAGTTAGCGCGATGCGACTAAAATTCGGGTTTTTGCTTTTTGGAGGAGAAGATTTTTAGATTCGGAAGGAGGAAGTTTTTCGACCTCGACCAGTTTTTTTTGCTCCGCCTGAAGATCGATATCCTCTTTCAGAGCACCGTGATCGGTAAGAATGCTGATCGCATTGTCCTTGATCTCGATAAACCCGCCTTCTATGGAAAGAACTTTCAGTTTCTCTCCTTTACGAATTTCCAAAACCCCGATTCCGAGAGCGGCCACCAAGGGAGCATGGTGGGGTAGGATTCCAAAGAATCCTTCGCTACCCGGAACGATCAAAGAATCCACTTCGCCCTTATAGAGAATTTTTTCAGGCGAAATGACGGATACGTTCAGTTTATTCGCGGACATTCGCGCTTATCCTTTGTAACCTTTCGCTTTTTCAATAGCGTCGTCGATAGAACCCACCATGTAAAAAGCCTGCTCCGGAAGGTGATCGTAATTTCCGGAAATCACTTCTTTAAAAGAACGAACCGTGTCCGCAAGTTTCACGTATTTTCCAGGAGCTCCGGTAAATACTTCCGCAACGTGGAAAGGTTGAGATAAGAATTTTTCGATCTTTCTCGCTCTCGCAACAAGAACTTTATCATCTTCGGAAAGTTCATCCATCCCAAGAATCGCGATGATATCCTGAAGGTCTTTGTATCTTTGAAGAATTCTTTGCACTTCTCTGGCAACATTGTAATGCTCTTCTCCGAGAACCTGCGCGTTCATCACCCTGGAAGTGGAATCCAACGGATCCACAGCGGGATAGATTCCCTTATCGGAGATCGCACGGGAAAGAACCGTAGTCGCGTCCAAGTGAGCAAACGCGTTTGCAGGAGCCGGGTCGGTCAAGTCATCCGCAGGAACATAAATCGCCTGAACGGAAGTGATCGATCCTTTTTTCGTGGAAGTAATCCTTTCTTGAAGAGCGCCCATCTCCGTAGAGAGAGTCGGTTGATAACCCACCGCGGACGGCATTCTACCCAAAAGAGCGGAAACCTCGGAACCCGCTTGGGAGAAACGGAAGATATTATCAACGAACAGAAGAACGTCGGTTCCGATCGAATCACGGAAATATTCCGCCATAGTAAGAGCGGATAACGCAACACGAAGACGAGCGCCTGGAGGCTCGTTCATCTGACCGTAACAAAGAACGGTTTTATCGATAACCCCGGATTCTTTCATCTCTCTCCAGAGGTCGTTTCCTTCGCGGGTTCTTTCCCCTACTCCGGCAAATACGGAGAATCCACCGTGTTGTTTTGCGATGTTGTTGATGAGTTCCTGAATAAGAACCGTTTTACCAACCCCAGCTCCTCCGAAGAGTCCGGTCTTTCCCCCTTTGATATAAGGAGCAAGAAGATCGATTACCTTGATTCCTGTTTCGAATACTTCGGTTTTAGAAGTGAGCTCGTCGAACGCGGGAGCCGGTCTGTGAATCGGACGAGTTTCTTTTACTGTGATCGCAGGACCTTCGTCGATGGTTTTACCGAGGACGTTGAAGATTCTTCCCAGAGTCACTTCGCCAACCGGAACGCTGATCGGCTTTCCAGTGTTGGTTACTTCTTGACCACGGATCAAACCGTCAGTGGAAGAAAGTGCGATCGCGCGAACCGCTCTTCCCCCGATATGAGTTTGCACTTCCGCGATGAGAGTTTCTTTTTTTCCGGAAACGATCGCCTCGATTTCAAGTGCGTTATAAATTTCGGGAAGTTCTCCGCCTTCGAACTCGATGTCCAAAACGGATCCGATGATCTGCTTGATTTTACCTTTATTCATCCAAGTCGCTCCAATACTATGTGATTAGTTCAGTGAATCCGCTCCGGCAACAATCTCGGAAATTTCCTGGGTGATTTTTGCCTGTCTAACGCGGTTGTATCCGCGGGTGAGCAGTTTGATCATATCCGAAGCCGCGTCTGTCGCGGACTTCATCGCAATTCTTCTCGCAATCTGCTCGGAACAATTCGCTTCGAGGATCGCTTTTAAGAATGCGGTTTTTACAACAAGAGGAAGAAGAGATTCGAGCACCTGTGCCGGGCTCGGCTCATACGTAATCATATCGTTTACGTTTCCTTCGTTTGAAACTTCAAACGGAAGGACTCTTGTTACTTCTGGCTTTTGTGACGCGGAAGAATAATAAACCGTCGATACGATTTCAACCGCGTCCACTTCTTCTTTCGCAAACAATTCCAAAAACAAGTTCGCAAACTCTTCCGCTTCCTTATATCCGGACTTATCATCGAGATGAGTGTAAGTTTTCTCGGCCTTCTCGCCGGCAAATTTGAAAAAGGAAATCCCTTTTTTGCCCACGACAAAGAGTCTAACGTTAACTCCCGCTTTTTTCCATTCCTGAACCTTTGCTTTTGCAAGACGGTTCACGTTGGAATTGTAGCCTCCGCAGAGACCGCGGTTTGCAGTGATCACGAGAAGCGCAACGGTCTTTGTCTTTTCCGGTCTTCGTAAGAATGGGCTATGCACCACTCCCGAAAGAGACGCAAGAGAAGACACGAGTTCCTTGATCTTGTTGGAAAAAGGATGAGAAGCGTTTACCCGGTCGCTGATCTTCTTGGACTTGGCGGTTGAGACCATTTCCATCGTCCGGGTAATCTTTCTCGTGTTTTTGACCGAGTTGATTCTTTTTTTTATTTCCCTTGGTGTTGCCAAAGTGAGCCTCTATATCTCAGTGCTTTCTTAAAAATTCTTCCGCGATTTCGCTCAGAACTTCGCCGAGTTTTTCTTCATCGGAGATTTTCTTTTCTTTGCGGATCGCATCCACAACTTCGGAGTATTTCTCTTTGATTGTTGTCAAAAGATACTTTCCGTATTCTTGAACTTTTGCTACGGGAATCTTATCCATAAAACCGCGGGTCACCGCAAAGATTTCCACAACTTGTTCTTCCACGGGGTAGGGAGAAGAAACGGGTTGTTTGAGCATCTGAACGATTCGATTTCCGCGATCGAGCTGAGCTTGCGTAGCTGGATCCAACTCCGTTCCTAACTGAGCAAACGCTTCCAAGTCGCGGAACTGTGCGAGTTCGAGTTTCATCTTTCCCGCAACTTGTTTCATCGCTTTGATCTGCGCCGCAGAACCTACCCGGGAAACCGAAATCCCCACGTCTACCGCTGGACGGTTCCCGGATGCGAACAAGTTGGACTGAAGATAAATCTGTCCGTCCGTAATCGAAATCACGTTCGTCGGAATGTAGGCCGAAACCTCGCCTTCCTGAGTCTCGATGATCGGAAGCGCGGTCAAAGAACCAGCACCGTATTTGTCGTCGAGTTTCGCCGCTCTTTCGAGAAGTCTGGAATGAAGATAGAATACGTCTCCAGGATACGCTTCCCGACCCGGAGGACGACGAAGAAGAAGAGACATCTGGCGATACGCGACCGCTTGTTTCGAAAGGTCATCGTAAACTACAAGAGTCGCTTTCTTTTCGTTATACATAAAGTATTCCGCCATACTGCATCCGGAATAAGGAGCGATGTACTGAAGCGGAGCTGGCTCTGCTGCGGTTGCGGAAACTACGATCGTATATTCGAGAGCGCCTTTGTTACGAAGCATTTCAACGGTAGAGGCAACCGTCGATGCTTTCTGACCGATCGCCACGTAAACACAGATCACTCCGGTTCCTTTTTGATTGATGATGGTATCCAGTGCGATGGAAGTTTTACCGGTTCCACGGTCACCGATGATCAACTCTCTCTGACCACGGCCGACCGGAATCATCGCGTCGATCGCTTTGATCCCTGTTTGCATCGGCTCGCCTACCGGTTGTCTCATCGCGATACCGGGAGCTGGAGATTCTACGGGTCTTGTGAGTTTCGCGTTGATCGGTCCTTTTCCGTCGAGAGGTTCACCTAACGGGTTTACTACGCGACCGAGGAGTTCGGGACCAACGGGCACTTCGAGAATCCGGTTTGTCCTTTTAACGATAAACCCTTCTTGAATTTCGAGGTAGTTTCCGTAAACCACCACACCCACGGAGTTTTCTTCCAGGTTAAACGCTTGTCCGAAGATTCCGTTTTGAAACTCGACCATCTCTCCGGACATTACGTTTCTGAGTCCGAATACTCTGGCGATTCCGTCTCCGATTTCTAAAACCGTTCCGACTTCTTCGACGCCGAGATCTTTTTTATAATTTAAAATTTCCTGTTTGAGAACGGACGTAATTTCGTCTGTCTTAATTTTCATAGATGGCTCCAACCGGTAATTTCTTTTCCAGCATGGCTTTCTTGATTTCCCCCAGCTGGGAAGCGATTGACTTTTCGATTTTCAAGTCATTGAATTGTACGACGAATCCGCCTAGAAGAGATTTATCTTCCGAGGTTTCCAGAATGAATTCTGATTTGAATCTTTCCGTAAGAATGGATCCGAGTTTAGCTGCTTGAGAAGGTTCTAAAGAAGGATAACTTCTTACTTTTGCTCGAACTCTTCCTTTTTTCTTATCCAGCTCTACGGTAAATTGCTTTTGAATGTCCGGAAGACTGATAAATCTTCCCCTGTGTAAAAGCACTCCGAGAAAATTCAGAGTTACGTCTGAAATTTTTCCCCGGAGATTTTTTCCCAGAATCGACTCTTTTTCTTCAGTAGAAACTACTGGAGAAAGAAAGAAGTTTCTGACCTTTTCCTCATTAAAAAGGAGCTGAACTAGATCCGCGAGTTCTTGCTCCACCTCTTCCGGAGCGTTAGAAGCCCCTAAAAGCGCGGAAGCGTATGTTTTTGAGACACCGGAATCGTTCATCGTTTATGCGCTCAGTTTCTTGAGTTTATCTAGTTCGGTTTCAATAAAAGCTTTGTAGTCTTCCGCTTTTAATTGTTTTTCCAGAACCTTTCCGGCCACGGTGATCGTCATTTCGACCAACTGTGACTGTAATTGTTCCAGAGCCTTACCCTTCGCAAGTTCGATCTCTTTCACCGCCTGATCTTTCTGAGATTTCACCTCTTGGTTGGTTTCTTCCAAAAGTTTTGTCTTCAGTTTCAGAGCGTCGGATTTTGCTTCCGCGATCACCGCGTTTGCTTCATCCTTCGCAGAGTTCAACCTAGCTTCGTAATCCTTTAGAAGCGCTTCCGCTTCCGAACGAAGTTCCGAGGCCTTTTTGATATCATTCTGAACCGCATCCGCTCTTTCATCGAGCGCTTTCAGAATCACGTCCCAGGCAAACTTTTTCAGAACTAAGACTACGACCAGAAAGGTAACCAGAGTCCAGACTACCAGACCCGGGTTTACTTTCAGAAGATCCATCTCTTGAGCAGCTAAGAGTAACAAGGCTTACTTTCCTTTTTCTTCGGTTGCTGCAGGTGCGGAAGCTTTTGCTTGGTTTGCTACGGTCGCCGTAACAGCCTTATTTAAAGTATCTCCGGCAGAGTATGCAATTACAAGAGCGAACAGAGCGGCGCCTTCGATCAAGGCTGCAGCGATAATCATTGCAGTTTGAATCTTTCCACCAGCTTCTGGTTGTCTTGAAATTCCTTCAGTAGCGGAGCCACCGATTCTTCCGATCCCGAGAGCCGCTCCGAGAATTGTAACTCCTGCTGCGATTCCTACACCAATATATCCTAATCCAAAATCCATATTGCTCATTGCCTCCTATGTTTTTAATGCAATATTCTACAATCAATGCCTATGCATGCTCATTCCCACGAATAAGGAAGTGAGCAATACGAAAATGTATGCCTGGAGAAAAGCCACAAAGATCTCCAAAACATAGATCAATCCGGAACCGATCACAGAAATCGGAACGATTCCCCAAGATTGAGACTGAAAGATAAAACCCATCAGAGCTAAGATGATAACGTGTCCTGCAGTCATGTTTGCCAAAAGTCGCACAGTAAGCGCGAATGTTTTTGCAAGAGGAGAAACGATAAACTCCAAAGGCCACATGATCAAATAGAGAGGAAGAGGAACCCCGTTTGGTACGGAATGCCAGATAAATTTCGGACCTTGGTAGAGAAACCCAGCAAGATAAATGAGAAACATCGTAATGATCGCAAGACTTACCGTGACCGAAATATCACCCGTTACTGTGATTCCGCTCCAAAGTTTTGCGATCAACGGAACATCATGCGAGGAATGTGCCGCGTGTTCGATCAACGTTTCGGGAACCGGAGTGATCCACCCTGCCTTGATCGCAAGAGCCGCACCGAAGTCCTTTCCCACGACGAGAATTTCTCCCACAGGAGGAACCAGTCCCATCAAATTACAAAATAAGATAAAGAAAAATAGAGTGAAGATATAATGATAATATCCATGACCATGCCCGTGCATGCTTTCATCCACGATGTCTTTTCGCAAAAAGTTTACAAACACTTCCACGGTGTTTGAAAAACGGGACTGAACTTGAAGAGGGTTTTTGGCGATGATGCGAGCCGCGGGAATAAAGATAATAAAAAGAAGAAGAGCCACGATCCACATCATGGTGACGCGTTTTGTGATGTGCATATCAAAACCGCCAACGAAATGAAAACGGTTTCCGGTTTCGTGATCGGTAAAAATCGAAGCGTTCTTAGGATCAAAGCCCGCTTGTCCTTCGAAAACCCGAACTCCTCCAAAGTTAAGAGGAAACTCCGGATTGTCCATCAAGTGATGAACGATCACTTCGTTGAGATCAAAGGCCTTATCAGAAGATTCCCCGGACGCAAAGATAGGGAATTGAAGAAATACGACTAAGAACGCAAAGAAGATATACTTTTTTGTCATAACAGAAATCTGGTTTAGATACATTTTTCGAGTCATAAAGCGGAACGTTTACACGACCACCGGCACAGAATTGGCGGATATTCCGGGTTTCTTTTTATTTGGATGCGATTCCGGAAGATTCAGCTCGCGAATACAACTATTAGAAAGTGGCTGAAATGGGCAATAAAAAAACCAATTATAAAATCAGAACTATCGTTCTGTGAAACTGCGATCCAAAGGGCGATTCCGTTGCAAAAGAAAGAGATCATCATAATGCCCATCTGCATTCCCACACCTGTTTGAGGAAATTTTTGAACCGCAAAGATCTTAAGAAGATAAAACGGAAAAAGTAAAAGTAAGGCCAAAATGCTTCCGAAAAGAAAATTCCTCTCCGAGAAATAAATTTCATAAACAGAAAACAGTAAAAAAGAAAGGATCATAAAGCCTAAGAGATATTTTTTCCAATTCATTTGCTCCGATTTCCTTTGCAATCGCCTACGATTCAAAAAAGAATCAAGAACGTAAGAAGCCTATTCAAATTTAATAACAAAAACAAAGAAACGCAGGAGTTCCCACATTTCCGGAATCATCGGCGGCCTTTTTCCAATGCGTCGCAAAACGACAAATTTCATCCCCGAATTCAAAAAGTTGTAGTTCCCACATCTTGCACAAAACGTAAAATGAAAGTAGTAGTTCCTACACGATCCTCTAACGGAATCAAACCTTCAATCAAAGGAAGCAAACTTGTTTCCAAAAAGAAAACATTTTAAAGTCGCCACCCTCACAAACTCCGACTGAAACAACAAAGCCGCGAACAAAAAAGGCACCCTGGGGAGTTTCGAAGAACCGACTCGAAGCGTTTTATTTAGGATTTTTCGGAAAGAGATTTAGAGATTTGGATGCGGGGGGAATCAAGGACGGATCCAAGACAGGACCTTCCCAAAGAGTTCTGATATAATCGGGGTCCGCACGAAAACCATGAAAGTCCGCGTCCTTGTCAAAGTCGGCGGCGGGCTTGCCAAGAAAGATCGCGATCTTCATATATTGAAGCATTTCCTTTTTGTTTCCGTTCAGCGCGTGAAGACAAGCCAGATCGAAAGCCAAACGCGGATCGCTGATCGGATTCGGAATCATCTGATGGATCAAAGGCAAAAACTGAAAGTCCTTTCTTTCTCCGGCGTATGCGATCAGATCCGCCGCAAAGTATTCTCTGATTGAATGTTGATTTCCGGTTTTCAAATCTTCGACCACGCCCTCCCCGATCCCGAACCTAGGAATCGTTGCGCCGAAAAGTTCTGCAATCAAAGACGCCTTTTCAAATTCCTTTTGGGAAAGATACGAATTGAATCTGCGAGCGCTTTCCGCGAGAATATGATTTCTGAGTTCATTCTTAAATTCTCCGGATTCTTCCAGATAGGATTTCAAAAGGGAATCGTATTCTTTTTTGGCTTGGAGACGTCGTTCGTCGTTTGCGGCTTCAATCTGATCCACAGCTTGAAACATCCGCTGATGCGCTCTGTCACGCGCAAAAAACACAGAGCAGTTCAGAAACCAAAAGACGCCAAGAGAAATCACAATCAAACGAAGGATGGGGAATTGCATAAAAAAACCGTATTCTTATGACAATTCCCCCATTGAAATTTTGCTACTTTTTGTCTAAAATGGCAAAATTTAGAATTTTTAGAGATATTTTTTTCTTTTCGAAATCCAAAAAGCAAATTTACTTTTTTCTCAAAAATAGGTCTTTAAAATGTCCGAAGAATTCACTTTTTTTTCAAAGTGGTTCTGTAGATGATGTAGTAGATCCCGTAGGAAAAACCGAGAAGACAGGCTCCGAGAAGTCCAAACGGAGAGGAATGAAACTTTCCGTCCAGATAGTTTCCTAGATAAACGGAGCCGATGACGATGATTCCGAATTCCATTCCCAAACCCGCAAACTGCCAATGAGAAGCATCTTTCTCTTCTTCTTCTTTTTTTTCTTCCTTTTGAAATCCGGAGGAATCGCGGTGTTCTTGATTTTTCTCTGACATAAATTTTAACGCAATATGGATCCGATCCGATTCCAGCGAACTTCCATTCTCCAAAGCCTGTAACGCAGAGTTCTTTCAATCCAACCCGCCTTGGATTCCTCGCGCATTAGGCCGATCTCAGAAGGATGACAATTCTGAACCAATTCTTCACCTTGGTATCGTTCGGCAAACTGCGGACCTTTTTCGGCGAGCTCTTTTCCGCTTTTGTATTCGCAGACGTTATCCTTCCAGTTGATGGAAAAATAAATCACCAATGCTTTACCAAGGATGTCTTCTCTTTTTACAAAACCCCAGGCTCTCGAATCATGGGAATCGTCCCGGTTGTCTCCGACGACCATATATTGATTTTCGGGAATCTCGCATCCGAACGAAAAGTTACATTCATAACCGTCCAACCGTTTTCGATCCTCTTCATACCCTTCCAGCACGAAATGATCAAAACCGGGCTTTTTTTCCTGGAATAAACTTCTCGTGGGGGCGTATTGATTGTCCAGGTCGTTGAGAATTTCACCATCTTCCGCTTCGACAGGGTCGTATCCTCGAAAGGTATTGGATCCTTTTTCTTTATACTCGATTATGGAATAATTGACATTTCCTTTTTTCGTGGAAAGAAACCGGTTCGTGATCCGAATCGTATCCCCCGGCAACCCGACGACCCTTTTTACATAACGTTTTGCAAAAAAACCGTCCCTACTGTCTCCGAGACTGAGAGCACGGAGTGGAGGCGCGAAGGTTACGATATCCCCTCGTTGCGGATTGTCGATTCGAATCAATTCTGTTTCGGTAAACGGCATTCGAATCGAATATCTCATCTTATTTACAAACAAAAAATCCCCGATTTTTAGGGTCGGAATCATCGATCCGGATGGAATATTATTCGCGTCTAAAACCGAGGATTTGAATGCAAATACCAGGATCACGATGAGAATAAAGGATAAAGTAGAGCTAATCGGAGATTCTTCTCCAAGGGAAGAATCGTCGGTTTTTACCTCGGGTTCCAGGTTCATAGGGAAAGCAAAAAGAATCTTCTCTCCCCTGTCAATCCAGCCTTAAAAATTCTATCGGTTTTTCAGAAAACACCGATATTACTCATGTGAAAGAACAGATAGACCGCAAACTCATCGAACTCAGAAGAACCCTCGTTTCTCTTACCGGTCAGTACCCGATCTGCGGGTTAAAGGGCGGCACAGAAACCGAGGATATGGACGCTGATGAAATCCGAATTCTGCACTTGGTAGCCAAGGATCTCGTCCCGGTTACCGTAAAGATTGGCGGCCCGGAAGCACGAACGGATATCCGGATGTTGGTCAAGGAAGAAATCGAAGGAATCTGCGCTCCGATGATCGAATCTTCTTACGCACTCAAAAATTTTATACAAACTCTAAAAAGTATGCTCACCCCGGTCGCATACGGAAAGGTTTCCAAATCCATCAATTTGGAAACGATCACCGGTTATAAAAACCTGATCGAAATCGCGGATTCCCGTCCTTTCGAAGATTTGGATCAGATCACCGCGGCACGCTCGGACTTATCCGCTTCCATGGGAATGATTCCGGACGACGAAGAAGTGATGAGGGTCACAAAGAATATTGTTTATCTTTCGAGAGAAAGAGGCAAACGCACTTCCGTCGGCGGCACGATCACAAAGTCCAATTTTAGAAAAATCGCCGAAATCATCGGACCCGATCTCATCAACTCGAGACACGTTGTGGTAAACGTCGCCGATTCCATGAAAAAAAATCCGGAAGAAGTGGCGGAAGCGATGCTTTTTTTTGAAATCGAACTCTACGATCTGTTCTCCGTATTAAAACCCGAAAAAGCCTTTTCTTATAAAAATAGAATGGAAACAAATCGGGAAAGAATCGGAGCCAGAAAGGTGCTTTACTCGATTCGTTAAAAATGGCGAAAGACACTCGGGATCTCATCTTAAAAACATCCCTAAAACTGTTTTCGGATCAGGGTTATCATGGAACCACGATGAGACAGGTCGCTTTCAAAGCCGGTCTATCCTTAGGACTCGCTTACAGATACTTTGATTCCAAGGAAGCGATTCTCGAAGGCATCATCGAATCGCATGATAAAATCCTAAAACGTTATATTCCCGACGAAGTCGTCGCAACCACGAGCAGAGAGAATCTGATCGCGTTGATTAGCGACAGCATCATCACTCTTGTAAAAGAAAACGAAGACTATCTCCGTCTCTATTGGAATCTCATGCTTCAACCTAAGATCCACAGACTCAAGCGGAGAAATATACATCTCGTAAATATGATCTTTTTTGAAACTTCAAAAAAGACGATCAAAGCGATCAAACCTAATTACAGTGAATTTGAAATCAAAAATCTTGCATCTACTACGATCGGTTACATGATCAACTATCTCACCAACAAAAAAGAATTCTCCCTCGACGACTTCAGGGACTATCTCGTTTACACTCTGAAAAATACATAACTCGCGATCCAGTGTAACTCAGCGTCTCATTCCCTACGGGTCATTCGACGAGAGCGAGTTAGCCAAAAGTAGCGGAGCATTATCGAGCGATTCATAAAGAGCGAGATTGAGTTAATCTTTTGGTTTTCAACGGAGTTGAAAAATAGAGCGACCTGTATTTGCGACCTGTATTTGCGACCTGTATTTGCGACCTGTATTTGCGACCTGTATTTGCGACCTGTATTTGCGACCTGTATTTGCGACCTGTATTTGCGACCTGTATTTGCGACCTGTATTTGCGACCTGTATTTGCGACCTGTATTTGCGACCTGTATTTGCGACCTGTATTTGCGACCTGTATTTGCGACCCATAGGAAGCAAATACATTGAGTTCAGGAAGCGAGTTAACCAAAAGCAGCAAAGCGTTTGCTTTTGGTTCTTTGCGAAGCAATAAAATAGAACGCCCCATAGTGCTAGTATATCATCAGCCGGGCTTGTTAAGAACCGGCATTGTGGGGTTGGGCTTTTCAGCTACGCTGAAAACTAACGCCAACGCTTCGCTGGCTTTTAGCAATCTCGCTCTTTATGAATCGCTCGATTGGATCTCAGACTTTTAGAATTTCAAAAGCAATTCAACAATTGGAAATCGAAGTAATCGTTCTAAATCCTGGGGATTTAGCCACAATCTAACAATCCTTAAAGAAGACCGATAAAGAGGATTCTTTAAAAATAGAGAGACTACTTCAACGTATGATATTCCTTCATTCCGCTCATCGCCGGTTTGAAATTTCTCTGAAATCCGGGCTCCAATCCTTGAAAGACTGCAACGACGTTCATGGGCGTGTCCTTCGCTTACGCTCAGGTCGCAACTCAGTATTTCTTCCTATGAGTCGAAATACAGTGCTATAATCTGCAACGCACCATTTACATTTTTGGTTTTTTAGGATCTTCTTAGCAAAAATGGCGCGTAGCAGTATTTTCGCTAACTCAATGCTGCCTTTCTATGGATCGCAACATAATGATCGCTCACTCTGTTGTAAAAGAGAAAAATTTTATTGGAAGGACGCTTCGCAACTTGAATGCAATCTTAAGTTGTTTTTTTGGTATTCCTTCTAGGAAAGATAGTTGCAGAAAAAGAATAAAGGAGTAAATACTATCAATATCTTAGTATTTGATCAAAATAAACAAGTGGTCAAAAGATAACCATGAAATCCATTCATCCTCAATTCATTACTGACGACAAAGGGAGAAAACTCTCAGTCGTTCTTTCCATTAAAGAATTCAAAACTCTCTTAAAAGAACTCGAAGGTACAAGCCGTAGCATTAAATTAAAAGGTGAAGAAAATGAGCCCAGCAAGGAGGAGATTCTCGCGGGCATCGCTCAAGGGCTTAAAGAAGTAAAACTTATTCGAGCAGGTAAGCTGAAAACGAAATCGATACAACAACTTTTAGATGAACTTTAAAGTAGAACGAAGGTGTCAGCTACATTGTGTAAATGACTTGTGACTAACCAAAAAGTAACAAGGATAAAGCAATATGAGCAAACCAAAGAATCGAGCTGAAGAACTTCTCGATGAGTTAATCAAAGGTAAGACCCCGGAAGAGCTGATCGGAAACGAAGGACTTTTAAAACAACTCACCAAATCGCTTGTTGAACGAGCGATGGAAGGAGAGATGACACATCACCTTGGATATGAGAAGAACGCCTCGACTGGCAATAACTCAGGCAATTCTCGAAATGGAAAAAGTAGCAAAAAGCTCAAAGGAGACTTTGGCTCTATCGATTTGGAAGTTCCTCGAGATAGGAACGGAAGTTTCGAACCTCAGATCATTCAGAAAGGACAGACACGCTTTACGGGATTCGATGAAAAGATCATCTCGATGTATTCTCGTGGAATGACAACTCGAGAAATTTCCGGACATCTCAAATGTAATAGTTAGAACTTGATCTTACACTCCTTAAAATAAATAAGGAGAAAAAAGATGACAACGGTACAAAAAATAATCAAGAACAAGGTAGGTCTTTTGAAGTTAGCAGAGACCTTAGGGAACGTCTCAAAGGCGTGTAACGTTATGGGCTATTCACGGGATAGTTTCTATCGTTTTCAAGAGTTATATGAGAAAGGAGGCGAACTCGCTCTCCAGGATCTGAGTAGACGTAAACCGAATCCTAAAAATCGTATCGAACCTGAAAAAGAAGAAGCGGTAAAAAAAATGGCAATAGACTTTCCTGCTTACGGTCAGCAAAGAGCATCCAATGAATTGAAAAAAAAAGGGATTATAGTAGCACCTGCGACCGTTCGTAGTGTATGGGTTCGTCACGATCTGGAGACCTTTCAAAAAAGACTGAAGGCTTTAGAGGCGTTCATGGCTCAAGGGAATTCTCCCGTATTAACCGAATCACAAGTGCAGGCATTAGAAAGAAGAAAATTAGAAAAGCAAGTTGAAGGTGAGATAGAAACAGAACACCCAGGATACTTAGGATGTCAAGATACGTATTACGTGGGCACAATCAAAGGCGTAGGAAGGATTTACCAACAGACCTTTATCGATTCCTATTCTAAAGTGGCGATGGCAAAACTTTACGATAGAAAAAATGCTTTAGTAGCAGCCGATATGTTAAACGACAAAGTGATTCCTTGGTTCGAAGAAGAAGGCCTTCGCTTGTTGAGAATTTTAACGGATAGAGGGACCGAGTATTGCGGAAATAGAGAACACCATGAATTTCAGTTGTTCCTTGCTTTGGAAGATATAGACCATTCAAAAACAAAAGCAAGGCATCCTCAATCTAATGGAATTTGTGAAAGATTTCACCGAACCATTCAAGACGAATTTTATGCCATTGCTTTCAGGAAAAAGGTATACAGCTCGATTGAAGATTTGCAAAAAGATTTGGATCACTGGATCGATTCTTATAATAACGAAAGAACACATCAAGGCAAGTATTGTTTTGGTAAAACTCCGATACAGACTTTCCTTGACACGAAGGAGTTAGCTAAGAATAAGTATCTCGACAACTTACAATTTTCGTAATCAACAGGAACACGGAGTGTCAGATCTTATTTTGGCTATTACATCTCAAAGAAATCTACCAAGTCGAAGTCTCAGCGGATCTAATTTCTCAAGTAACGGATTCCGTAATGGAAACGGTGATCGAGTGGCAGAACCGCCCCTTGGACAAAGTGTATCCGATTCTCATTATGGATGCGCTGATCGTGAAGGTAAGAGATGGCAATCACGTCGTGAACAAAGCCTTTTATTTGGCTTTAGGAATCAATCTACAGGGCACAAAGGAGATTCTTGGGATCTGGGTAGAAAGAACCGAAGGAGCAAAGTTCTGGCTTCAGATTTTAACCGATTTAAAGAATCGAGGAGTCGAAGATATTTTAATCGCTTGTGTCGACGGACTAAAAGGATTTCCGGATACGATCATATCAGTCTTTCCTAATGCACAAGTTCAGCTTTGTATTGTTCATATGGTGAGGAATTCTTTGAAATGGGTTTCTTACAAACAGAAGAAAGAGTTGGTAATCGACCTAAAGGCCATCTACAAATCTCCATCGGAAGAGATCGCAAAGAAAAGCCTTGATGATTTTTCTGCCAAGTGGGACAGTCAGTATCCGATGATCAGCAAGTCCTGGAGAAGTAATTGGGAATCGGTGATTCCTTTTTTGGCTTACCCACCTAATATTCGTAAGGCGATATACACTACAAACGCTATCGAATCTATGAATATGGGTCTAAGAAAAATTATCAAGAATCGGGGATCCTTTCCTACCGATGAGGCGGCAGTCAAGCTTCTCTATTTAGCGTTGAATAATATGTCTAAAAAATGGACCATGCCGATTCAAGATTGGGGAAAAGCAATGAATCAGTTTTCAATTATTTTCGGAGATCGATTGAAATTAGATTCGTTTTAAAGAAAGTTATTTACACAGTATTCATGACACTACCAACTATTTAGAACGAATCGGAATCAAACACAAAAAGACAACGCGTTATTCTCCTTGGCAAAATTGTTACGCCGAACGATGGATTAAAACCTGCAGAAATGAATTCCTGGATTTCTTCATTCCGATCAACCAGTATCATCTCGAAAAAAACTTAACCGAGTTTATTCACTTTTACAATCATCTGTAATAGCCAAAATAAGATCTGACACTCCGTGTTCCTGTTTATTACGAAAATTGTAAGTTGTCGAGATACTTATTCTTAGCTAATTCCTTCGTGTCAAGAAAAGTCTGTATCGGAGTTTTACCAAAACAATACTTGCCTTGATGTGTTCTTTCGTTATTATACGAATCGATCCACTGATCCAAATCTTTTTGCAAATCCTCAATAGAGTTGTATACCTTCTCCCTAAAAGCAATGGCATAAAATTCATCTTGAATGGTTCGGTGAAATCTTTCACAAATTCCATTAGATTGAGGATGCCTTGCTTTTGTTTTTGAATGGTCTATATCTTCCAAAGCAAGGAACAACTGAAATTCATGGTGTTCTCTATTTCCGCAATACTCGGTCCCTCTATCCGTTAAAATTCTCAACAAGCGAAGGCCTTCTTCTTCGAACCAAGGAATCACTTTGTCGTTTAACATATCGGCTGCTACTAAAGCATTTTTTCTATCGTAAAGTTTTGCCATCGCCACTTTAGAATAGGAATCGATAAAGGTCTGTTGGTAAATCCTTCCTACGCCTTTGATTGTGCCCACGTAATACGTATCCTGACATCCCAAGTATCCTGGGTGTTCTGTTTCTATCTCACCTTCAACTTGCTTTTCTAATTTTCTTCTTTCCAATGCCTGCACTTGGGATTCGGTTAATACGGGAGAATTCCCTTGAGCCATGAACGCCTCTAAAGCCTTCAGTCTTTTTTGAAAGGTCTCCAGATCGTGACGAACCCATACACTACGAACGGTCGCAGGTGCTACTATGATTCCTTGTTTTTTCAATTCATTCGATGCTCTCTGTTGACCGTAAGCAGGAAAGTCGATCGCCATTTTTTTTACCGCTTCTTCTTTTTCAGGTTCGATACGATTTTTAGGATTCGGTTTACGTCTACTCAGATCCTGGAGAGCGAGTTCGCCTCCTTTCTCATATAACTCTTGAAAACGATAGAAACTATCCCGTGAATAGCCCATTACGTTACACGCCTTTGAGACGTTCCCTAAGGTCTCTGCTAACTTCAAAAGACCTACCTTGTTCTTGATTATTTTTTGTGCCGTTGTCATCTTTTTTCTCCTTATTTATTTTAAGGAGTGTAAGATCAACTCTTAACTATTACAATTTATGCGAGGCTCACTAAACAAACGACGGTTTTTGAACCAGGACACTTGAGAGGATTTGGGCGTGCCCTTCGCTTACGCGAAGGTCGCGCTCTCCACTCTGGTCAACAAATTGTATTTCGCTTTTAGAATATTCAATTCTTTCGTTATTCCAATTTGTTGACCTCGTATCGATCGCTCACGCTAGGAAAATCCTTAAAACCATGAAACATTACTTCAAGCCATTCATTTTTTTGAAATAATCCTCATCCTCAGAGCCAAATATTGCATATGATTTTAACTTTGAAATACAGGTATCATTATATTTTTTTCCTTTGTAAACTTCATCAATAGTAAAAATATAAAACAAGCCAAGCTCATCTACTTGCTTTTCTTTCGGCCTGTCTTTCAATTCGAAACTCAAGTCAACAATCTGTAATTTCGGTTCATCTTTAAAATTGAGCTCTTTTTGAATGACGAACGTTGGATCTTTTTCAAAAAACAAACCACTTAAGGCATCGCCAATGCGAGCTTCATATATTTTAAGTGTGCCTTTTTTGATTCGATTGTTGTTGTAATATGTTTCCTCTGACTTCCCATATCCATTAAGTATTACAAATTTAGTCTTATAAATATAATTTATTTTTTTTAGATCAGTGTAATTCTGAATAACACTAGAAGATGTTCCTCTAAATGCAAGCGATTCCCCCTTTGGTCCTTTATCAGTGCACCAAGCAGTTTTAATATCTCCATCGTCGATATTATATGCTATATATAAATTTGGATCTTTATTTACTAATGAACTACTTGCAATACTTCCACCTTTATTTTTCAAAAGAACTTTCTTAAGTATCGCTACCTCATCTTCCCAAGCAAATATACTTGCAAAGATCAGCATATTTAAAATTAAAAACTTCTTCATGTTGGCTACCTCTTGTTATTTGTTTTCCATCCAGTAAATCCTGCGATCTCCAATTCCATGAGTATTTTGACCATATTCAATCGCTCGGCCGGCTGTTGGTTCTTGTCTACCATAGTTGGGTCTGTTCTTGTCTCCATTAGGATCGTGAGTAATCCAAGTGCTTTTGCTGTTGTCATAGCCTACGATATACGTGATGTGCCCCGAACTAGTCAGTTTCGTAGACGCCATCACCGGGATGCCTCGATCTAAAAGCGATTTGATCTTGTCGTTGTTTCCGTATCTTCCGCTGTCAGTATAAGCCCCTTCTAAGTTTTTTTCGGGATCGTTATGTTTTCCTTTCTTCGTCCCTCCCGAGTAAATCTCCACGTTTTCCTCAAAGGTTTTCGTAATCCTTCCAGATGGCTTCTGTGCTTCGGAAGACGAGATTCTTTCCACGAATCCACCTGCAAGTTCATCCGCAAATCTTTGACCCGGACTTCGTTGTGGAATCCCTTCACTCATAAGCATACCGGCGGAGGAAGCCAAACTGCAAATATTGCTCTTGTTAATTCCCCTTGTAGCGTCTCGAAATTGAGCACCCGTTTGGTTCTCATATGCAGAGTCTTTCAAAATCTTTCCTACAATATTTCCGTTGTCATCCTTTAAAAAGTAGGACCGTTCCATATATGCTTGCGCTTCTTTGCTATTACCGTAATGAGCTGCTACTTCGTCAGACGATGCAATTCTACTGCCGTATTTTTCTTGGATCGCTCGGTCTGTTCCTGCAAAGTTATCAACAAGCTTTTGATGTGCTTCGCTTTCTCGAAGAATTCTCTGTTCTTTGGTCTCAAATTTTCCCGAACCATTCGTCTTGTTGTCATACGCTTCCAGAAAATTGTTCATACTAGAAAATGGACTGGAATCACCAATCGGCATCATCACAACCTTGTCAGGCCCAAAACCCAATGCGCTCTTCGCATTTCCCCAAGCACTTGACACGGCTCCACTCACTGAGTTCCAAGCAGAACCGACCGCGTCCCCGACAGCATCAAACGCACTGTCGAGGAGGTTCGGAACGTCAGCTTCCCCTTGAGCAACTGCGACGTTCGACCCTTCATCCTCTCTCCGTCTTGTACCAAGCGCGGATAACACATCCGCACCGGCGTGTTGATTGTGGTTTTCTTGATCTTCTCTTCTGTCCTCGGCATCCGCTAAGTAATCTTGAGCCCACTTGTCGTTGATAAAATTCTTGTTCGCTTGGAACCCGCCTTCGCTTGACCAAGTTCCTGCCGTCGTTCCTCCCGATCCAAACTTAGCTGCGTTGTTCATACCAGGGACAACACCGCGAGAAACTCCATCCGCTCCGTATTTCTCTCCGGCTCCCGCTGTCAACGCGATGTTCGTCCCTCCGTTCTGAGTCCAGTTGATGTTCGCTCCCGTTCCGGACCACTTGCCTTCTCCGGGTAACCCGTACGAAAGTCCTCCGCCAAAGCCATCCTTCTCACTCCAGCCCACATTCGCTCCGATTCCTTTTGAGCTGTTCAGTCCCGCGTTAAACCCAACTCCGCTGCCTTCGCTGTAGCTCAAGGCTAAGCTGCCTCCGCCTTCCATACTAAACCCGATGTTCCCATCCACGCTTCCGGTTTTACTGTTGTAGTTCAGTCCTGCGTTCAGTCCCTTGTATTGCAATCCCAATCCGACTGTCGCTCCTCCGTGTTCCGAAACTCCCACGCTCACTGCTGCCGGTCCGTAGCCAACCGAGACACTCGCTCCAAATCCGTTTTCTTTTGAGTAACTCAATCCCACGTTCACAGATCCTCCAGATATGCTTTGCACATATCCGGAAACCGCGCCTCCGACTGCACCGACTAACGCTCCTTCCAATCCGCCACCCGCGGCTCCTTGCGCCGCTCCGATCGTTGCGTTAACCGCCATCGCTGCTGCTAACGAAGCTCCTCCGGTAAAAGGTGCTGCCACGATCGCTACTACGCTGACTGCCATCTGGAATTCTTGTGTCTCGTAGAATTCCTCTTTCTTCTGGTTCATCTTGTCCATCTGGCCAGAGATCACCCATTCCGGAATTCCCGTGGCTTTCGAGATCTCCGAAGTGATCGTCTGTTTTTGAAACGCCTGGAACGCGTCTTCCATACTGGAACCGCCGACGAGCGCTCCAACGAAAGAAGCGGGAAGTCCCGTTGCTTCCGCAAGTGCTCCCGTCACTCTGCTTTGAAGTTCTCCTTGCACCGATTGAGTGAAACGCTGGCTCATACTTCCTGAGCCCGTGTTCATCCCGTTCATGATCGTAAAGATAAAGCCCTTGCTTTCTTTTTCTGCGTCATTCGCCTTTGCTTGCTCTTCGATTCTCTGTTGAACGTCTTGCACATACGTTTGATACTTTACGTTGATCGTCGTCAGTTGTTCTTGCGCAAAGCTCGTCCCCGTTCCCTTCAAGTTGAAATCATAGTCTAACGCGCCGAGTTCGAAGTTCGATAAAATCAAGAGATCCTGCATGCCATAGCTGACCTCGACCGGAATCCCTTTGATGTTCACAGAACCTTTCAGTTCTCGACTTCCGTTGTACACTCCGCCTGCGTTTCGAATTCCGTCAAACGCGCTCTGCATCTTGCTCGACTGCGATCCAAAGCTCCCTTCTTCAAAGTTGTAGCGTGACGCTTCGGTATGATATTCCTTCATTCCGCTCATCGCCGGTTTGAAATTTTTCTGAAATCCGGGTTCCAATCCTTGAAAGGCTGCAACTACATTCTTCTTGATTTCTTTAAATCGGGTTTCTTGGTATTCTTGGATTTGTTGGTTGTATGCGTGCAGCGTCTGGAGTTCCGCGGTCTTGTCCTGAAACTCAGCAAACATCTTCTCCATCTGCTCTTGCATCGACGACAGAGAATCTCTCACGTTCTGAACTAAGTTCGCGCTAAAGCTCGTGCTGTTCAAATCTCCCAGCATCGTCGTGCTCAAGTTGCCCGGATCAAATCTTGTTTGAATTGTAATGTATTGAAATTCTAAAACAGGCGAATAACTTTCCGCTTTCATCGCGTTTCCGTCGATCGCGATGTCTCCGCTTTGAATTTGTCTGTAACCGGAAATGCTGTCCCCGCTCACTCGGAACTCGTATCCTGCGTCTCGAAGATATTTGTATTCGTCGCCGCTTGTGAACGCGCCAAACAATTCCTTTTGCAAATTAGCACTTCGTTCTACGTTTTCTTTCCCAATCTTCCGAGTCGTTTAATCCAAATACTGAGCGATCGCTGTATTCGCTGCCAAGTTCATCGACTGGCTTCCCCCTTGCAACAATGCCTGCAATGCTTGCAAGTCGTTGTTGTTTGTCACAAGTGAGTTCATGTGATGCAAGAGCTCGTTCACTCCTGACTGTTTCTCTTCCATTTCTTTTTGGCGTGCCCTTCGCTCTCGCGAAGGTCGCGCTCTCCACTCTGGTCAACAAATTGTGTTGAACTTTAACAACATTCAATTCTCTGAATAGTTCCAATTTGTTGACCTCGTATCGATCGCTCACGCTAGTAAAATACATAACCTTTACTTTGAGCCTGTCCCAAAACTATCTATTCGTCATCCTAAGTAATATAATAGCGCAAGTAAGCTGCATTAATGCAACGTAATTTTTCTTTTTGGATTCCCAACAGGTCTTGATTGCTCTGAAAGCATTTAACCATGCAAAAGTTCTCTCGACAGTCCATCGAAAAGGTTTAAGTGGGGTAAAGTATTCTGGATTTTTTGAGTTTGTCTTGTTCGGGATTCGGTATTGTATGCTTTTTCGATTTAACCCGTCTCGGATAGCTCTGCTTGAGTAAGCCTTGTCCAAAGAAAGAATTTTCGGCTTAAGATACTGATTATCCCGTCGGACTTTAAATTTATTTAATGTTGGGAAGATCAATTTTGAGTCGTGAGTTCCTGCTGGGCCAATGACAAAGGCTACAGGTGCTCCACGCCGATCGATGAGAATATGTCTTTTAATGCCTCTTTTGCCGCGATCCGTCGGATTTGGACCTGCGAAAGCCCCCCTTTTGGAGCCCTTGAAAAACTTCCATCGGCTGCCATTCTTTGGGTTCGTATCTTAACGACACGTTCGTAAAGTTCAAGTGCTTCTTTTTCTATCTTCTCAAAAACTCCGGCTTCTACCCATTCTTGAAACCTTCTATGTAATGTAGATTTACTCCCAAACATCGGAGGAATGTATCTCCATTGAACTCCTGTTCGGACTCGGTAAAATATTGCAGCCATTGCTTTCCGGTCATCCAATCTAGGACGACCTCCTTTACTACCATCATTCGTATTCTTTGGAAGTAATCGTTTTAACTTCTTCCAAATCTCTTCGGGAATGTCAAGATGACCTAACTCTGATTTCATAAGTCATGTATTAAACTTACAAAGGAAAGTACAAGCAGGTTTTGGGACAGGCTCTTTGTTACTCCGTCGTCACAGAAGTCTTAGGCAATCCCTTTCTAATCCTTTTCAATCCCTGCTCAGAAATGTTATTCATCGCAGATAACTCCAACGTTGTTAGTTGTTTCATTTTCAGCAAATGAGGAATGCAGCCATCATCTACCCCTTGAACATTGTCTAAAAAAAGGCTCGTAATCATTTTACTTTTAGAAATATACTCGATCCCTTTATTCGTAATTTTTGTTCGTCCTAAAGTCAGGGATTGCAACTTTGGAAGTTCAGAAATTTGCTTTAACCCTTCGTCCGTAATTTTGGATTCGCTTAAATTCAATGATTCCAAATTGGGAAATACAACAAGGTATTGCATTCCCTCATTCGTCATTTCCTTCATTCCTAAGTTATCAAATTTCTCTGGTTCTAACTTAGCCTCATATTTTTTGAATTCAGGACTGATTGAGCTGTAATACTCGTACGCTTTTTCTTTCAGACTTTTTTCCGCAAAGATCCCCATATACCCCGCCAAACCTAAAATTAAAATCACCATCCATTTTGTTTTCATTACTTTCCTCCTGCAAATAAATCTGATAGTTTTTTCTTGTAATAACTTGTATAGTCAAAAGCTGGCAAACCTTGCGATTGCCTCACCTCCGGACCAAATGTTACGCCTTTGATAAACCCGGAATGTGTTTCAGCGTTATCAACCTTTGTGTGCATATGATAGGCTGGAGCAGACAACATTCCATATCTCGGGCTATTCTTGTCGTTGTTGATCGATACGGCCATGTTTCCTGTAATCCCCGTATATCCGATCGGAGTTCCATACGGCAATGGGGTTTTGCTTTTGAAAGCATCATACGCTATGTCCGGCATTTGATTCAGAACGTGTCGATGGTGTTCTACAATCTTTACTCCATTGATCGTAGTTTCTGTTCGAATCTCATTCCCACCTAAGTCAAGAGATCGAATTTCCGTTATTTTAAACGTTCCACCGTCTGGTCCCCAAACCGATTGCGCTGATCCTTTGGATCCATGATAATCCCCGGACTGAACTCCATTGCTGCTATCCGTATGCAATTCCGTCTGAGTCCAAGGAGATTTTACTCTTTCATTGGGATTCGTTGGAATCAACGTATGATTTGCTCCGAGACCTTCGGTTCTGTAATACAACTTTCCGGTTTTTTCATTTCGAATCAAATTGCCTCCGCTCACTCCGGCTTCCAATTCCATGTTAATTAGAGTTGTATGATATTTAGGATCCAGGCTTACATCTAATTCATTCTTCTGCAAATATGGTTTTTCACTTCTTTGTTTGTCTAAGTGATTTGATATTGCATCCTCACCAACTCTCAGGTTACGATCCGATGGATTTTCTGCGTAGCCACCCTCCATCGCAGGCATCATCACAACCTTGTCAGGACCAAACCCCAACGCGCTCTTCGCATTTCCCCAAGCCCCGGACACGGCTCCACTCACTGAGTTCCAAGCCCCGCTCACCGCGCTCCCGACCGCATCAAACGCGCTGTCCAAAAGGTTCGGAACGTCAGCTTCCCCGTGAGCAATTGCGATGTTCGACCCTTCATCCTCTCTCCGTCTTGTACCAAGCGCGGATAACACATCTGCACCAGCGTGCTGCCTGTGGTTTTCTTGATCCTGTCTTCTGTCCTCGGCATCCGCAAGATAGTCTTGCGTCCACTTGTCGTTGATAAAATTCTTGTTCGCTTGGAACCCGCCTTCACTCGACCAAGTTCCTGCCGTCGTTCCTCCCGAGCCGAACTTAGCTGCGTTGTTCATACCAGGTACAACGCCACGAGAAACTCCATCCGCTCCGTATTTCTCTCCGGCTCCCGCTGTCAACGCGATGTTCGTCCCTCCGTTCTGAGTCCAGTTGATGTTCGCTCCCGTTCCGGACCACTTGCCTTCTCCGGGTAACCCGTACGAAAGTCCTCCACCAAATCCGTCTTTCTCACTCCAGCCCACATTCGCTCCGATTCCTTTTGAGCTGTTCAGTCCCGCGTTAAACCCAACTCCGCTGCCTTCGCTGTAGCTCAAGGCTAAGCTGCCTCCGCCTTCCGTACTAAACCCGATGTTCCCATCCACGCTTCCGGTTTTACTGTTGTAGTTCAGTCCTGCGTTCAGTCCCTTGTATTGCAGTCCCAATCCGATTGTCGCTCCTCCGTGTTCCGAAACTCCCACGCTCACTGCTGCCGGTCCGTAGCCGACCGAGACACTGGCGCCAAATCCGTTTTCTTTTGAGTAACTCAATCCCACGTTCACAGATCCTCCAGATATGCTTTGCACATATCCGGAAACCGCGCCTCCGACTGCACCGACTAACGCTCCTTCCAATCCGCCACCCGCGGCTCCTTGCGCCGCTCCGATCGTTGCGTTAACCGCCATCGCTGCTGCTAACGAAGCTCCTCCGGTAAAAGGTGCTGCCACGATCGCTACTACGCTGACTGCCATCTGGAATTCTTGTGTCTCGTAGAATTCCTCTTTCTTCTGGTTCATCTTGTCCATCTGGCCAGAGATCACCCATTCCGGAATTCCCGTGGCTTTCGAGATCTCCGAAGTGATCGTCTGTTTTTGAAACGCCTGGAACGCGTCTTCCATACTGGAACCGCCGACGAGCGCTCCAACGAAAGAAGCGGGAAGTCCCGTTGCTTCCGCAAGTGCTCCCGTCACTCTGCTTTGAAGTTCTCCTTGCACCGATTGAGTGAAACGCTGGCTCATACTTCCTGAGCCCGTGTTCATCCCGTTCATGATCGTAAAGATAAAGCCCTTGCTTTCTTTTTCTGCGTCATTCGCCTTTGCTTGCTCTTCGATTCTCTGTTGAACGTCTTGCACATACGTTTGATACTTTACGTTGATCGTCGTCAGTTGTTCTTGCGCAAAGCTCGTCCCCGTTCCCTTCAAGTTGAAATCATAGTCTAACGCGCCGAGTTCGAAGTTCGATAAAATCAAGAGATCCTGCATGCCATAGCTGACCTCGACCGGAATCCCTTTGATGTTCACAGAACCTTTCAGTTCTCGACTTCCGTTGTACACTCCGCCTGCGTTTCGAATTCCGTCAAACGCGCTCTGCATCTTGCTCGACTGCGATCCAAAGCTCCCTTCTTCAAAGTTGTAGCGTGACGCTTCGGTATGATATTCTTTCATTCCGCTCATCGCCGGTTTGAAATTTTTCTGAAATCCGGGTTCCAAGCCTTGAAAGGCTGCAACTACATTCTTCTTGATTTCCTTAAACTGATTTTCCTGATATTCTTGGATTTGTTGGTTGTATGCGTGTAATGTTTGGAGTTCCGCGGTCTTGTCCTGAAACTCAGCGAACATCTTCTCCATCTGCTCTTGCATCGACGACAGAGAATCTCTCACGTTCTGAACTAAGTTCGCGCTAAAGCTCGTGCTGTTCAAATCTCCCAGCATCGTCGTGCTCACGTTCCCAGGATCAAATCTTGTTTGAATTGTAATGTATTGAAATTCTAAAACAGGCGAGTAGCTCTCCGCCTTCATCGCGTTTCCGTCGATCGCGATATCTCCGCTTTGAATTTGTCTGTAACCGCTGATGCTGTCTCCGCTCACTCGGAACTCGTATCCAGCATCTCGAAGATATTTGTACTGATCCCCGTTTAAAAGAGAATCAAACAATTCCTTTTGCAAATTAGCACTTCGTTCTGCGTTTTCTTTCCCAATCTTCCGAGTTGTCTCATCCAGATACTGAGCGATCGCTGTATTCGCTGCCAAGTTCATCGACTGGCTTCCCCCTTGCAACAGTGCCTGCAATGCTTGCAAGTCGTTGTTGTTTGTCACAAGTGAGTTCATATGATGCAAGAGCTCGTTCACTCCCGACTGTTTTTCTTCCATTTCTTTTTGGCGTGCCCTTCGCTTGCGCGAAGGTCGCGCTCTCCACTCTGGTCAACAAATTGTGTTGAACTTTAACAACATTCAATTCTCTGTATATTCCCAATTTGTTGACCTCGTATCGATCGCTCACGCTAGATAAACCCAAAATCAATACTCGACATCACCCAAGTCAATGCTTAGATCGGGTTTTGCTTTTCTCAATCTTTCGATCCCAGGGCGAGTAAACAAAGGGTAACCTAAAGATAACTCTTTTAATTTTTTCATTTTAATAATGGAATCAATACATCCGTCGTCAATAGAAGCTTCTCCTGAAAAATACAAAGATTCTAAATTTTCAAGTTGGGCAAGATATTCACAACTTTTGTTGGTGATACCTTTTGAACCAATTCTAAGGTCTTTTAATTTTTGATTTTGAATCAATAACTTAACCCCATTGTCTGTAACCTTAGTATGATCGATATGGAGCCCATCAATGTTTTTGAACAAACTAAAAAATCGCATACCTTCATCATCAAAGTCAGTTCCACTAAAACCACCACCCCAAGTATCTGCAATTGACATAGAATCGTATTTGCCTCCTTTCTTTTCTGTAAGCTTACGGAAATACGCGTTTGCATTTTCTAATGTAATCTCAACAGGCTTTTGATTGGAACTTTTACCTTTCATTTCCTGGTTCTCCTTTGCCTCACAAGCAAAAAGTACTCCGATGAGTAATATGCTAATTGTAATTTTTTGAATCATCATCTCTTTCCTTCCCATTTGTCAAAGTCAATCACGCTGTAATCCCAGTATGGAAACGATTTGTTGTAATTGGTTTCCGTTGGTTTGTAACCGCCAAAACCCATATGTGTATGACCTTTCATATCCAATGGTTTCGAGCTGGTTACGTGTCCTGCATGTATGTTCCCGGTAAATCCTACAGTTCCAAAAACGGTTCCCGTTGGAAGCGTTAAAGTCCTTTGACTTGGCGAGTTTAGAAATTCTTTAACATACGATGGCATCTTGTTGTCCAGATGACTGAAGGTTTGTTTTCTCAATTCTCCGGTAACTGCATCCTTAAATGTGGCAATTGCCTTGTTACCTTGAACATCGCCTCCAAACGCAAATTTTTCCAAAGTAAAGTATCCGTCCTTGCTATTCAAAATAGTCAACTCCGTTCCACGCTTTGCATAGTAATCAGCTTGCCCAATCTGATCAGAATCTGTGTGCATATCCATTCCTGTCCAGTCAATGTTGTCCGTCTTGATATGCTCTCCAGGTTTTACTTGACCATTCCGAGTGTATGTCTCAGAATTTCCTCCTTCGCCAAAGGAACGATAATAGATGGAACCTGAATCGTTGTTCATGATCAATCTTCCACCGGTTATTCCGTGTTTCGCCTCAAGGTCTTTGAGTTTCTGATACATACCACCTGCATACGTTACATCTGTTTCATTACTCTTTACTACTACGTTCTTTCTCGGATCAAGTGTTTCTTTCGCAGCTTGAAGCACTTTCGAGCTACCTTTTAAGTCATCAATTGCATGTTTAGTCGTTCCGGCAGATAAACCCAATGCCTTGTCCATTTGTTCAGGCGTCTTTTTTGTTGGCTTTCCTCCTGCGGGTTCTAACGAATCTGGGTCATCATGGTCGTGTGCATGAGGTGTTGTGCCATCATCCTCCCTCCGGATACCCATCCCTGCGATTACATCCGCTCCCATGTTTTTGTTGTTTTCTTTGTGCTGGTTCTGCCTTTCTTCTTCCTGAGCTCCCAAGTAATCCTGCATAAACTTGTCGTTCAGAAAGTTTGTGTTCATCGACATCCCGCTTCCTTGCGTCCAAGTTCCTGCAGTCACACCACCGGATCCAAACTTCGATACGTTGTTCATACCGGGATGTCCGCTACCCGCTCCCGCTGTTAAGTTCACGGTTGTTTTTCCGTATTCACTCCAGTTGACGTTCGCTCCCGTTCCAGCCCAACGGTTCTCAATGCCTCCGCCTTCTTTCACCGGTTTGCCATACGACAAACCTCCACCAAGACCGTCGTGTTCACTCCAGCCAACGTTCGCTCCAACTCCCGAACTGTGATTGTAACCTACGTTCACTCCAAACCCGCTTTGTTGACTGTAGCTAAGTGCCATGTTCGTTCCGTTTTGGGAAGACAGTCCGATGTTTCCACTCAAGTCCTTTGTCTTTGTGTTGTAGCTGACTCCCGCGTTCACCCCGCCATACTGAAGTCCAGCGCTGATTGTCGCTCCTCCGCGTTCCGAAACTCCCACGCTCACTGCTGCAGGTCCGATTCCAACTGCGACACTCGCTCCAAAGCCGTTCTCTTCCGAATAGCTCAAGTTCACGCTCACTCCCACTGCCTTGGTATACGAGCTGATTGCTCCACCCACGGCACCGACAAGCGCTCCCTTCAATCCGCCTTCGGCCGCTCCCTGCGCCGCTCCAATCGCCGCCATCATCAGCATCGAAGATCCAAACGTAAAAGGTGCAGCTACGATCGCTACTACGGATACTGCCATCTGGAATTCTTGTGTCTCATAGAATTCCTCTTTCTTCTGGTTCATCTTGTCCATCTGCCCAGAGATCACCCATTCCGGAATTCCCGTGGCTTTCGAGATCTCCGAAGTGATCGTCTGTTTTTGAAACGCCTGGAACGCATCCTTCATGCTGGAACCGCCGACGAGCGCCCCAACGAAAGAAGAGGGAAGTCCCGTTGCTTCTGCAACCGCTCCTGTCACTCTGCTTTGGAGTTCTCCTTGCACGGACTGAGTGAAACGCTGGCTCATGCTTCCGCTTCCGGTGTTCATCCCGTTCATGATCGTAAAGATGAATCCCTTGCTTTCTTTTTCTGCGTCATTCGCCTTTGCTTGGTCTTCGATACGTTTCTGAACGTCTTGCACATACGTTTGATACTTTACGTTGATCGTCGTCAGTTGTTCTTGGGCAAAGCTCGTCCCCGTTCCCTTCAAGTTGAAATCATAGTCTAACGCGCCCAACTCGAAGTTGGAGAGAATCAAGAGATCTTGCATTCCGTAGCTGACCTCGACCGGAATCCCTTTGATGTTCACAGAACCTTTCAGTTCTCGAGATCCGTTTCATGTGGGGGAAGTTTCCCCCTAGCAAAAGCCGCGTTAAGCGTCTTTTGCTACCCCCTCTCCGGGGAATCTCCCCTGATTCATCCCCGGACCCGGCAGCTGTTTACGAGTTCGGTAAAATTAGATATCCGAGTTCTCATTTTCTACCTTTTGGCCGGATTTTACACTTGATCTCATCTGATTTGTCTGCGTAATATATTTGGTAGAATGCTGTTGGAAGGATGACATTTTAACGAAAAAGAAATCCCGAATCTGCCTCAGCGATCGAGAAGAATTATAAATCAATGAAAGTGATATTCGTTATCAAAGACAAAATAATTCACAATTTTCTCGGAGTTTTGAAAGACAGTCATTTGCGAAGATAAGAATTTTAACAAAACCTAAGGACAAAGAATCTGCTAAATTTTTTAGATGAACTTTGAGACATACATCCAATGATTAAAACAAGAATTACTCCAAAAAACACTGAGCTTCATATTTCAATTCCAGAAGGTTACGTGGGTAAAAGTATCGAAGTCCTCCTCTATGCGGTTGATGAAATCAAAGAAGAGCCTAAAAAACATATCACCATGAAAGATTTCCGGGGCATTCTTTCCAAAGAAACAGCTACCCGACTACAAGAAGATGTAAAAAAAGAAAGAGACGAATGGAGCTGAAAATTCTTTTAGATACGAACGCTGTCATTGATCAGCTTGCAAATCAGCTACCTTCTTCGGGAGCCACTTTCATTGATGCTCTTCCGCCTGCAATCTCCGTGATTTCTCGAATAGAACTTTTAGGATGGTCCAAGGTTTCCGAAGAAGAAATCTTCAGAATAGAAAATTTCATTTCCCAAGCTCATGTCTTTCCGATTGACGAATCCGTCATTCAAGAAACCATATTACTCAGGCGAATTCACAAAATCAAAACTCCAGACGCTATCATTGCAGCTACTGCTCTCGTACATGGCCTTTCTCTTGTTTCAAGAAACGTCCAAGACTTTAGCTTTATTACTAAGTTAAAAGTCATCGATCCATGGAAAATTTAAATCTCGACTTGAGAGTAAAATTTTAAGGCTACCGCATTATAACCCGAAAGCACTGGAGTTCCATTTTCCCTGGTTCTAACAAAAAGGATCAGAACCATGGCTGAAACGCTAATATGGATTCTCATACTTCTTGTTATTTCAATCTCTTACTCTCGATTTTTCTTTTAGAAAATATCCTTCTCTATTTCTTCTGGAAAGTTCCACCGTCTCTTTGTATCCAAGGAATTCAAACTTTCGTAAACAAGTTTAGAAATTACTTCAAAATCAAAAGCAAAGGACGGCCTAACGAATATTGGAAAATCTACTACCATGTCCTTGATATGCACAGAAAAAATATGGATTGGGGAGCTTCCAGAATTCATGGTGAGATTTTAAAACTCGGTTTCAATCCTTCCTTGTCTACGGTAAAGAGAATCATCAAGAGGATCTTGAAACGATTGTACCCGTCCGGAAATTGGAAGTATTGGTTGCAATTACTCAATCACTTCAAAGGTGAAATCGTCGCAATGGATCTTTGTAGGATTCAGACGATCTACGGAACGACTCTGTATTCTCTCGCATTCATTCATCATCGTTCCAGAAAAATCATTCACTTCAACATCGCTCTCAATCCAACCAGAGATTGGGTGTTGAGACAAATCCAAGAGGCGAGGCTTCATTGTCCAGAGTTTGAAATTCTACTTCGAGACAACGATGTTCTCTTTTCCGGAAGAAAAATTCTCCAGGGATTGCAAGAGTTGGGAATTCGATCGCTTCACACTCCACCCGCTTCCCCTTGGTGCAACGGGATCATGGAACGATGGTTCGGTTCGTTAAGAAGGGAATGTTTTAATCACATTCCGGTTTTGTCTTTGAACCACGCGCACCGCGTTGCACAGGAATACATTGAATACTACAATCAATGGAGGCCGCATCTTGCTTTGAACAAGGATTCACCTTGTGGTAGGGTCGTTACATTTCCAACTCCTACCTCCAAGGTTATCAAACGAAAAGTTTTGGGAGGTTTACATCATGTTTACTCACATTCCGAGGTCGCTTAGTGAAAACTCACTTAACATGTGTTAGTTGGCAAATTAACAAACACTAAACAAACGACGGTTTTTGAACCAGGACAGTAACATCCCCGTTACTCCTAAAATCAAAATCACTGCCAATATTTCTTTTCGGTTCTTCATATATCATTTGTCCTTTGTCACATAGTAGGCTTGGTTTCCGGCTAAATTGAATTTTCCATATTCGTAATGGGCAAACATTCCATTTCCGCCATATCCTTTTGTATTCGCGTTGCCATACGGGTCAAACACAACCCAACCTTTAGAGTCGTATCCCACAATCGCATTTCGGTGATCCCCAACCGGAAATTTTCCACCTGCAGACACGATATGACCATCACGAATCGCTTGTTGAATCACGATTTTCTTGTCTTCGAAAGTTGCTTTATTCGGGTAAAGAAGCATGTTTTGATTCAACCCATATTCTTTGTTAAGTCGCTCCGCACCAGCATATGTCTTCATCTCTTCGCCACCACTCGTATGATTGTTCTCGTTCAGAATCCCTTTTTCCCTAGCGGTAGAAAGCATATCATCCACCATTTGCTTGGATGGATCTTTTGGTATTGCCCCCACATGATCAGCCATAACAGCGTTTGTAGTCGGAAAACATTGTGCTGATGGTTTCAAGTGATAATCTGGATCGCTTGATCTCACCCCAAGAAAGTTCTCATGTTCTCTTTTGAAATACATGCTCGTCTTGTTGTCCAACTGAAGATCATACTTTCCATTCGTGATAGTCACTCCTTCGCCGTTCTTTAAGATCAATTGGTTCCCATCGATCGATTGAATCTTGTCCCCATACATCGAAATTAAAGCCTCTGTGTGGATTCTGTCTTTGTTTTGGGCGTAATATTCCATACGAGATTCGTTAAAGCCTTTGGACTTAGCACCTCCGACTTCCGATGTTAATTCCTTCAACTTCTTGTATTCGGGTGAACTTTCACTCAAACCATTCATTTTTGCAAAATCTTTCAATGCGGCTTCCACGTTCCCCGACTTGTTTTTGTCAAAGCTGTAAACCTGATCCAAGATTTTGTCGATTCCCTTGTTCACAAGAGGTCCATTCAATTCGCCGTTAGCCGCAATCTTCTCTTGCAACATCTTCACACTGTCGTTGTGAACCAAGATACAAGTCTCTCCAACATAGTAGGTATGATATTCTTCTACTTCGAAGTTAAACACTGGGATCTTCTCTTTGTGTTTTTCTTTTGTAATCGAATGGATAGAAATCGTTTCTCCCACTTTGTCCAGGAAGATATCCTTTGTTGTAAGTTCAGATGCAAGAACAAAGCCTCGGTTCTCAGTAAAGAATCTGTGACCGGATGTCGTTTTTACTTCTTCGCCTTCTCCAAAGTTGATCGTGAGCAGTTCCGAGTTTTCGTTTTGAAACAATCGAACTACTTTCTTCAAACTCTGATCTTTTGTTTCCGGATTGTAAGCCAAGACTTCATCTCCAACCTTTACGGATTCAATCGGGATCAATCCCTTGCTTGTGAGAACAAGCGTTCCGGCAACAAAACACAAGCTGTCTGCATCTCCAGCGTTGCCCATGATGTGACCGAGGACATCATCCTCTCTCCGTCTTGTACCAAGCGCACTTAACGCATCCGCTCCCTGCCTCTGATTGTTCTGTTCTTGTTTTTCTCTTCTGTCCTCAGCATCCGCAAGATAATCTTGAGTCCACTTGTCGTTCAGAAAATTCCCGTTCGCTTGAAACCCGCCTTCACTCGACCAAGTTCCTGCTGTCGCTCCACCAGATCCAAATTTAGGTGCATTGTTTTTTCCCGGAACCGGAGTGCGAGAAACTCCATCCGCTCCGTATTTCTCTCCCGCCCCCGCGGTGAGGTTTACGCTTGTCCCACCATTCTGACTCCAGTTGACATTCGCTCCGGTTCCAGCCCAACGGTTACTCTTCGCTTCGTTTTGAGGAACCCCATACGACAAACCGCCCCCAAAGCCATCCTTCTCACTCCAACCTACGTTTGCTCCCGCTCCCGAACTGTGGTTGTAACCCGCGTTCACTCCGATCCCGCTTTGCTGGCTGTAGCTGAGTGCTAAGCTGCCTCCGCCTTCCGTGCTAAACCCGATGTTCCCATCCACGTCACCCGTCTTTGAGTTGTAGTTCAGTCCCGCGTTCAGTCCCTTGTATTGCAATCCCAATCCGACTGTCGCTCCCCCGTGTTCCGTGATCCCTGCTGTGATCGCTGCCGGTCCGTAACCTACTGAAACGCTCGCTCCAAACCCGTTCTCTTTCGAGTAACTCAGTCCCACGTTCACCGCTCCTCCAGTCACGCTTTGCACGTAACCCGAAACCGCTCCGCCGACGGCTCCCACGAGCGCTCCCTCGAGTCCGCCACCCGCCGCTCCTTGCGCGGCTCCGATCGTTGCGTTAAGTGCCATTGCGGCTGCTAAGCTTGCGCCTCCGGTAAACGGTGCGGCTACGATCGCTACGACGGATACGGCCATCTGGAATTCTTGTGTCTCGTAGAATTCCTCTTTCTTCTGGTTCATCTTGTCCATCTGCCCAGAGATCACCCATTCCGGAATTCCCGTGGCTTTCGAGATCTCCGAAGTGATCGTCTGTTTTTGAAACGCCTGGAACGCATCCTTCATGCTGGAACCGCCGACGAGCGCCCCAATGAAAGAAGAGGGAAGTCCCGTTGCTTCTGCAACCGCTCCCGTCACTCTGCTTTGGAGTTCTCCTTGCACGGACTGAGTAAACCGCTCGCTCATACTTCCCGAGCCCGTGTTCATTCCGTTCATGATCGTAAAGATAAATCCCTTGCTTTCTTTTTCTGCGTCATTCGCCTTGGCTTGCTCTTCGATCCTCTGTTGAACATCCTGAACATACGTTTGATACTTTACGTTGACCGTCGTGAGTTGTTCTTGTGCAAAGCTCGTTCCTGTTCCCTTCAAGTTGAAATCATAGTCTAACGCGCCAATTTCGAAGTTCGAGAGAATCAAGAGATCCTGCATGCCATAGCTGACCTCGACCGGAATCCCTTTGATGTTCACAGAACCTTTGAGTTCGCGAGATCCGTTGTACACTCCGCCTGCGTTGGCGATTCCGTCAAACGCGCTCTGCATCTTGCTCGACTGCGATCCAAAACTTCCTTCTTCAAAGTTGTAGCGTGACGCTTCGGTATGATATTCCTTCATTCCGCTCATCGCCGGTTTGAAATTTTTCTGAAATCCGGGTTCCAATCCTTGAAAGGCTGCAACTACATTCTTCTTGATTTCTTTAAACTGATTTTCCTGATATTCTTGGATCTGTTGATTGTATGCGTGTAGCGTCTGGAGTTCCGCGGTCTTGTCCTGAAACTCCGAGAACATCTTCTCCATCTGCTCTTGCATCGACGACAGAGAATCTCTCACATTCTGAACTAAGTTCGCGCTAAAGCTCGTGCTGTTCAAATCTCCCAGCATCGCAGCGCTCACGTTGCCCGGATCAAATCTTGTTTGAATTGTAATGTATTGAAATTCTAAAACAGGCGAATAACTTTCCGCCTTCATCGCGTTTCCGTCAATCGCGATGTCTCCGCTCTGAATCTGTCTGTAACCGCTGATGCTGTCTCCGCTCACTCGGAACTCGTATCCAGCATCTCGAAGATATTTGTATTCGTCGCCGCTTGTGAACGCGCCAAACAATTCCTTTTGCAAGTTTGCACTTCGTTCTGCGTTTTCTTTCCCAATCTTCCGAGTCGTTTCATCCAGATACTGAGCGATCGCTGTATTCGCCGCCAAGTTCATCGACTGGCTTCCCCCTTGCAACAGTGCTTGCAATGCTTGCAAGTCGTTGTTGTTTGTCACAAGTGAGTTCATATGATGCAAGAGTTCGTTCACTCCTGACTGTTTCTCTTCCATTTCTTTTTGGGAATTTGCTACCGCCTGTGTCACAGAAGCATTGCTGATGTCTTTTGGAATCTGAGATCCCAAAGAAGAAATCAAATCTTCCAAACCAACCAAGAGACTGCCACCGATATCTCTCTGCGCAAGCTCCTGCGAATACGAAAGAAGGCTCTCGATCGCAGTATGATTGTCATTTCCCTGAACGATCAAATTCTTCGCCGCTTGCAACATCGTCTGAATTTCATCGTATGTTTTTCCAGAATTCAAAATCCCGCCGACCGCATTCTTCTCCGATTGAATGTGTTTTGCAATTTCTGTCGAATTTTTAAAGTTCTTGTGCAACAGAGAATCCTTGTATTCCAAAAACGAACTTTTCGTAAAATTCAATCCACGCGAATCCACCTCGGCGCTGATCGTATCACCGAGCGCGTTGTAACCCTTGTTCAAAAGTTTAGAAGCGATTCCCTTCTGGTCCGAGGAAAGTTTCATATAGTAAGAGGCTTCGTCAAACCTGCCTTCGGACTCCGCGGTCGCGGACAAGCTCAAATAACGTTCCGATTTTTCAAAATACTCCGCGGCCTTGTTCAAAAACGTCGCTTCCTGATCGCTCATCTCCGACTGCAAGTTGCTCGCGATCGTTACGTCCGCACGCACCGCGCTGTATTCGTCAATCGTAGATTGATTGTCAGCAGCACGACCTGTAAAATCAAAACCGGCCGCATTCCCATTGGACCAAAACGAACTCGCCTGACCCGCAGACAAAGCGCCGTTTTGCAAACTCGCAAGCTCTGCATGGTCCACGATCTCTGCGGGCTCACCCAAAAGCGACGTTATGAGTTCATTGATCTTCAGCCCCGCGTTCAGTTGCGCCGTTTGATACGCCTCCGTTCTCCCAAACGAATCCGCGATGCTCTGAGAAAGAGCAGCCCCTTGCAAATTCCAAGATGACTCGCTCTGTTGATTCGCAATCGCCTGATCGATCAAATTCCCCGATGCGGAATATTGATAGCTGTCCCAAAGACCCACAGCCGTGTTGTAAAGATAACTCGTGTTCGATTCCGAATTGCCAATCAAAGTCTGTAAAGAATTCGCCTGAGCCATCGCAGCCGTCTGAAACTGCTGTTCTCCGTTTGTGGGATCTCCCACAGCCGCCTGCAAAACATCTCTCGCAGAAAGATACCAGTTCAATTCCACCTGTTGGAACAAGTTGATCTCATCCGACCAAGCCGCTTGACCCGCACGGTATTGGCTGTTTGAATTCTCCAAAGAACCCTCATATCCTTCGATATGAAATCCATACACATCCGTAATCCAAGAATCTCTCTCCGATTTCATCAGAGAAATTTGAGAATCATAATTGGCAGACGTTGTCTGTTTTGCCAGTTCCAACTCTTGCAGTTTTACATCGTATTCATCCGCATACTCCGCTGAGCGCTCTTCCCAAGACTTCAGGGGATTCGGGCGTGCCCTTCGCTTGCGCGAAGGTCGCGCTCTCCACTCTGGTCAACAAATTGTGTTTCAATTCAAAAACATTCAATTCTCTGTATATTCCCAATTTGTTGACCTCGTATCGATCGCTCACGCGGGGGAAATCCTTGAAACTTTTACTTTGCTACTCCGTTGTCACACCAGCCTTAGGCAACCCCTTTCTAAGTCTTTTCAATCCCTGCTCAGAAAAATTCGTCCCGGACAACTCCAACGTTGTCAGTTGTTTCATTTTCAATAAATGAGGAATGCAACCATCATCGATAGTCGAAATTTCATCCAAAGAAAGGCTGGTAATCATTTTACTTTTAGAAATATACTCGATCCCTTTATTCGTAATTTTAGTTCTTACCAAGGACAGGGAACCCAATTTTGGAAGTGTGGAAATCTGTCTCAATCCTTCATCTGTGATTTTAGAATCGTCTAGGCTCAAAGTTTCCAAATTCGGAAATATGGCTAGATACTGCATTCCCTCATCTGTCATTTCTTCAATCTTAAAGTTGCTAAATTTTTCCGGCGCCAATTTAGCCTCATACTTTTTAAATTCAGGACTGATTGAGCTGTAATATTCGTATGCTTTTTCTTTCAGACTTTTTTCTGCAAAGATCCCCATATACCCCACCAAGCCTAAAATTAAAATCGCTATCCATTTTGTTTTCATTACTTTCCTCCTGCAAATAAATCTGATAGTTTTTTCTTGTAATAACTTGTATAGTCAAAAGATGGCAAACCTTGCGATTGTCTCACTTCAGGACCAAACGTAACACCTTTGATAAACCCGGAATGTGTTTCGGCGTTATCAACCTTTGTGTGCATATGATAGGCTGGAGCAGACAACATTCCGTATCGAGGGCTGTTTTTGTCATTGTTGATCGATACTGCCATGTTTCCTGTAATCCCCGTATATCCAATCGGAGTTCCATACTGCAATGGAGTTTTGTTTTTGAAAGCATCATACGCTATGTCCGGCATTTGATTCAGAACGTGCCGATGATGTTCAACAATCTTTACTCCATTGATAATTGTTTCTGTTCGAATTTCATTTCCACCTAACTTTAGTTTTTTTACATCAGTTATCATAAACGTTCCGCCATCTGGCCCCCAAACCGATTGCGCCGATCCTTTCGGTGCGTGGTAATCCCCCGAATGAACTCCATTGCTGCTATCCGTATGCAATTCCGTCTGAGTCCAAGGAGACTTCACTCTTTCATTCGGATTCGTTGGGATCAACGTATGATTTGCTCCGAGACTTTCAGTTCTGTAATACAACTTTCCGGTTTTTTCATTTCGGATCAAATTGCCTCCGCTCACTCCCGCTTCCAATTCCATGTTAATTAGAGTTGTATGATATTTAGGATCCAGACTTACATCGAATTCATTCTTCTGCAAATATGGTTTTTCACTTCTTTGCTTGTCTAAGTGATTTGATATTGCATCCTCACCAACTCTCAAGTTACGATCCGATGGATTTTCTGCGTAGCCACCCTCCATCGCAGGCATCATCACAACCTTGTCAGGACCAAAACCCAACGCGCTCTTCGCATTTCCCCACGCACCGGACACGGCTCCACTCACTGAGTTCCAAGCAGAACCGACCGCGTCCCCGACAGCATCAAACGCACTGTCGAGGAGGTTCGGAACGTCAGCTTCCCCTTGAGCAACTGCGACGTTCGACCCTTCATCCTCTCTCCGTCTTGTACCAAGCGCGGATAACGCATCCGCACCGGCGTGCTGATTGTGGTTTTCTTGATCTTCTCTTCTGTCCTCGGCATCCGCTAAGTAGTCCTGCATGAACTTGTCGTTGATAAAATTCTTGTTCGCTTGGAACCCGCCTTCACTCGACCAAGTTCCTGCCGTCGTTCCTCCCGAGCCGAACTTAGCTGCGTTGTTCATACCAGGTACAACGCCACGAGAAACTCCATCCGCTCCGTATTTCTCTCCGGCTCCCGCTGTCAACGCGATGTTCGTCCCTCCGTTCTGAGTCCAGTTGATGTTCGCTCCCGTTCCGGACCACTTGCCTTCTCCGGGTAACCCGTACGAAAGTCCTCCACCAAATCCGTCTTTCTCACTCCAGCCCACATTCGCTCCGATTCCTTTTGAGCTGTTCAGTCCCGCGTTAAACCCAACTCCGCTGCCTTCGCTGTAGCTCAAGGCTAAGCTGCCTCCGCCTTCCGTACTAAACCCGATGTTCCCATCCACGCTTCCGGTTTTACTGTTGTAGTTCAGTCCTGCGTTCAGTCCCTTGTATTGCAGTCCCAATCCGATTGTCGCTCCTCCGTGTTCCGAAACTCCCACGCTCACTGCTGCCGGTCCGTAGCCGACCGAGACACTGGCGCCAAATCCGTTTTCTTTTGAGTAACTCAATCCCACGTTCACCGCTCCTCCAGTCACGCTTTGCACGTAACCCGAAATCGCGCCTCCGACGGCTCCCACGAGCGCTCCTTCCAGTCCTCCGCCCGCGGCTCCTTGCGCCGCTCCGATTGTTGCGTTAACCGCCATCGCGGCTGCTAAGCTTGCGCCTCCGGTAAAAGGTGCTGCCACGATCGCTACTACGGATACTGCCATCTGGAATTCTTGTGTTTCATAGAATTCCTCTTTCTTCTGGTTCATCTTGTCCATCTGGCCAGAGATCACCCATTCCGGAATCCCGGTGGCTTTGGAAATACCAGAAGTGATCGTTTGTTTTTCAAACGCCTTGAACGCGTCCTTCATGCTGCTTCCGCCAACAAGCGCACCCACGAACGAAGACGGAAGTCCCGTTGCTTCCGCAAGTGCTCCCGTCACTCTGCTTTGAAACTCCCCTTGCACGGACTGAGTAAACCGCTCGCTCATACTTCCTGAGCCCGTGTTCATCCCGTTCATGATCGTAAAGATGAATCCCTTGCTTTCTTTTTCTGCGTCATTCGCCTTTGCTTGGTCTTCGATACGTTTCTGAACGTCTTGCACATACGTTTGATACTTTACGTTGACCGTTGTCAGTTGCTCTTGCGCAAAGCTCGTTCCACTTCCCTTCAAGTTGAAATCGTAGTCTAACGCTCCCAACTCGAAGTTCGAGAGAATCAAGAGATCTTGCATGCCATAGCTGACCTCGACCGGAATCCCTTTGATGTTCACAGAACCTTTGAGTTCTCGACTTCCGTTGTACACTCCGCCTGCGTTTCGAATTCCGTCAAACGCGCTCTGCATCGCACTCGACTGCGATCCAAAACTTCCTTCTTCAAAGTTGTAGCGTGACGCTTCGGTATGATATTCCTTCATTCCGCTCATCGCCGGTTTGAAATTTTTCTGAAATCCGGGCTCCAATCCTTGAAAGGCTGCAACTACGTTCTTCTTGATTTCCTTAAACTGATTTTCTTGGTATTCTTGGATCTGTTGATTGTATGCGTGTAATGTTTGGAGTTCTGCTGTCTTGTCCTGAAACTCCGAGAACATCTTCTCCATCTGCTCTTGCATCGACGACAGAGAATCTCTCACGTTCTGAACCAAGTTCGCGCTAAAGGTTGTGCTGTTCAAATCCCCCAGCATCGCAGCGCTCACGTTGCCCGGATCAAATCTTGTTTGAATTGTAATGTATTGAAATTCTAAAACCGGCGAATAACTTTCCGCCTTCATCGCGTTTCCGTCGATCGCGATGTCTCCGCTCTGGATTTGTCTGTAACCGGAAATGCTGTCTCCGCTCACTCGGAACTCATATCCCGCATCTCGAAGATATTTGTATTCGTCGCCGCTTGTGAACGCGCCAAACAATTCCTTTTGCAAGTTTGCACTTCTCTCTGCATTCTCCTTCCCAATCTTCCGAGTCGTTTCATCCAAATACTGAGCGATCGCTGTATTCGCCGCCAAGTTCATCGACTGGCTTCCCCCTTGCAACAGTGCCTGCAATGCTTGCAAGTCGTTGTTGTTTGTCACAAGCGAATTCATATGATGTAAGAGTTCGTTCACTCCAGACTGTTTTTCTTCCATTTCTTTTTGGCGTGCCCTTCGCTTGCGCGAAGGTCGCGCTCTCCACTCTGGTCAACAAATTGTGTTTTAATTGAAAAACATTCAATTCTCTGAATAGTTCCAATTTGTTGACCTCGTATCGATCGCTCACGCTAGGAACCTTTAAAACCATGAAACATTACTTCAAGCCATTCATTTTTTTGAAATAATCCTCATCCTCTATATTAAAAGCTCCGTATACCCCTAATTCAGATACACAAGTGTCATGATACTTTCTACCATTATACACTTCATCAATAGTGAAAATATAAAACAAGCCAAGCTCATCTACTTGCTTTTCTTTCGGCCTGTCTTTCAATTCGAAACTCAAGTCAACAGTTTGTAATTTCGGCTCATCTTTAAAATTTAGCTCTTTTTGAATAACGAACGTTGGATCTTTTTCAAAAAATGAACCACTTAAAGCATCACCCATTCTAGCTTCATATATTTTAAGTGTTCCTTTTTTGATTCGGTTGTTATTGTAATATGTTTCCTCTGACTTCCCATAACCATTAAATATCGCCAATTTTGCCTTATATAAATAATTCACTTTTTTCAAATTACTGTAATTTCCAAATTTTGAAGAACCAATCGCCGAAGACACAATGGATTCTCCTTCTGGTTTTTTATTAGTACACCAAGCGGTTTTAACATCCCAATCGAAAGTATTATCCGCTTGATATATTTTTTGATTTGTGTTCGACAAAACGCTTGAAGCAATATTTTTCTTTTTTGAAACCATTTTCTTGATTATCTTAACCTCGTCTTCCCAAGCAAATACACTTGCAAAGATCAGAATATTTAAAATTAAAAACTTCTTCATGTTGTGTTACCTCTTGTTATTTGTTTTCCATCCAGTAGATCCTGCGATCTCCAATGCCATGAGTATTTTGACCATATTCAATCGCTCGGCCGGCTGTTGGTTCTTGTCTACCATAATTAGGTCTGTTTTTGTCTCCATTAGGATCATGAGTAATCCAAGTGCTCTTGCTGTTGTCATAGCCTACGATATATGTGATATGCCCCGAACTGCTCAGTTTCGTAGACGCCATGACCGGAATACCGCGATCTAATAACGATTTGATCTTGTCGTTGTTTCCGTATCTTCCGCTGTCAGTGAACCTACCATTATCAACATTACTGTTCATTAACGGGTCTCTAAAACTTCCTGTTTTTGTCCCGTTTGAATAAATCTCGACGTTTTCTCTAAAGGTAGCTGTAATCCTTCCAGATGGCTTCTGTGCTTCAGAAGATGAGATCCTTTCCACGAATCCACCTGCCAACTCATCTGCAAACCTTTGACCTGGACTTCTTTGAGCGATACCTTCACTCATAAGCATACCGGCGGAGGAAGCCAAACTGCAAATATTGCTCTTGTTAATTCCCCTTGTAGCGTCTCGAAATTGAGCACCCGTTTGGTTCTCATATGCAGAGTCTTTCAAAATCTTTCCTACAATATTTCCGTTGTCATCCTTTAAAAAGTAGGACCGTTCCATATATGCTTGTGCTTCTTTGCTATTGCCGTAATGAGCTGCTACTTCGTCAGAAGATGCAATTCTACTGCCGTATTTTTCTTGGATCGCTCGGTCTGTTCCTGCAAAGTTATCAACAAGCTTTTGATGTGCTTCGCTTTCGCGGAGATTTCTCTGTTCTTTCGTTTCAAATTGACCTGAGCCGTTCATCTTGTTGTCCCAAGCTTCTAAGAAATTATTTACGCTTCCGAAGGTCCCACCTTTCAATTTGTTGGTAAGAGAGTTTCCATTTGCATCAAATCCACCTGAAGAAATATAATCTTGAGGATTCGTACTAAAACTTCCACTTCTTAAACCTAAGCCGCCTAAAACTGCATTACCAATTCCTTCAACAATTCGACTTGGTAAGTCCGCCACACCATCCCACGCCCCGGACACGGCTCCACTCACTGAGTTCCAAGCCCCGCTCACCGCGTTCCCGACAGCATCAAACGCACTGTCGAGGAGATTCGGAACGTCAGCTTCCCCTTGAGCAATTGCGACATTCGACCCTTCATCCTCTCTCCGTCTTGTACCAAGACCGGATAACGCATCCGCACCGGCGTGCTGATTGTGGTTTTCTTGATCCTGCCTTCTGTCCTCGGCATCCGCTAAGTAATCTTGCGTCCACTTGTCGTTGATAAAATTCTTGTTCGCTTGGAACCCGCTTTCGCTTGACCACGTGCCTGCTGCCGTTCCTCCGGATCCAAACTTAGCTGCGTTGTTCATACCAGGTACGACACCGCGAGAAACTCCATCCGCTCCGTATTTCTCTCCGGCTCCCGCGGTGAGGTTAACGCTTGTCCCACCATTCTGACTCCAGTTGACATTCGCTCCGGTTCCAGCCCAACGGTTACTCTTCGCTTCGTTTTGAGGAATCCCATACGAAAGTCCTCCGCCAAAGCCGTCCTTCGCACTCCAACCAACGTTCGCTCCCGCTCCCGAACTGTGGTTGTAACCCGCGTTAAACCCAACTCCGCTGCCTTCGCTGTAGCTGAGTGCTAAACTGCCTCCGCCTTCCGTGCTAAATCCGATGTTCCCATCCACGTTACCCGTCTTTGAGTTGTAGTTCAGTCCTGCGTTCAGTCCCTTGTATTGCAATCCCAATCCGACTGTCGCTCCTCCGTGTTCCGAAACTCCCACGCTCACTGCTGCAGGTCCATAGCCAACTGCGACGCTCGCTCCAAATCCGTTTTCTTTCGAGTAACTCAATCCCACGTTCACCGCTCCTCCAGTCACGCTTTGCACGTAACCCGAAACCGCGCCTCCCACTGCTCCCACGAGCGCGCCTTCCAGTCCTCCGCCTGCCGCTCCTTGGGCTGCTCCGATCGTTGCGTTAAGTGCCATTGCTGCTGCTAAGCTTGCGCCTCCCGTAAACGGTGCGGCTACGATCGCCACTACGGATACTGCCATCTGGAATTCTTGTGTCTCGTAGAATTCCTCTTTCTTCTGGTTCATCTTGTCCATCTGCCCAGAGATCACCCATTCCGGAATTCCCGTGGCTTTCGAGATCTCCGAAGTGATCGTCTGTTTTTGAAACGCTTGGAACGCATCCTTCATGCTGGAACCGCCGACGAGCGCTCCAACGAAAGAAGCGGGGAGGCCCGTTGCTTCTGCAACCGCTCCCGTCACTCTGCTTTGGAGTTCTCCTTGCACCGATTGAGTGAAACGTTGGCTCATGCTTCCGCTTCCGGTGTTCATCCCGTTCATGATCGTAAAGATGAATCCCTTGCTTTCTTTTTCTGCGTCATTCGCCTTGGCTTGGTCTTCGATACGTTTCTGAACGTCTTGCACATACGTTTGATACTTTACGTTGACCGTTGTCAGTTGTTCTTGCGCAAAGCTCGTTCCCGTTCCCTTCAAGTTGAAATCATAGTCTAACGCTCCCAACTCGAAGTTCGAGAGAATCAACAAGTCTTGCATTCCGTAGCTGACCTCGACCGGAATCCCTTTGATGTTTACGCTTCCTTTCAGTTCTCGACTTCCGTTGTACACTCCGCCTGCGTTTCGAATTCCGTCAAACGCGCTTCGCATCGCACTCGACTGCGATCCAAAGCTCCCTTCTTCAAAGTTGTAGCGTGACGCTTCGGTATGATATTCCTTCATTCCGCTCATCGCCGGTTTGAAATTTTTCTGAAATCCGGGTTCCAATCCTTGAAAGGCTGCAACTACATTCTTGGGCGTGCCCTTCGCTTTCGCTCAGGTCGCGTTCTACGCTACAATCTGCAACGCACCATTTAACGTTTTTGGAATGGAATGTTTTTCTAAAGTAGATGTTGCGTAGCAGTATTTTCGCTACGATCGCTCACGCGGGGAAATTATTTTCGACTGCACCGCGGGTGCAGTCGAAAATCTTACTTGTTGAAAATGAGTTTGTTCGAAGAAAAAACTGAAAGGAGTTAGAAAGGGTGCTGCGCACAGCCTGTGCAGTCGGAGATAATTTTCGGTGAAGGTTAGTTGGGAGTAAAAAATAAAAAGAGGATTGAAGATCGAAATGATCAACTCTTCAATACTTGAAGAGTTCATTCTAAGCCCGATTTTGTCAAGTTAAGAACCAAATTTTAAGAAAATTTTATTCTTTCGAATCAGAAAACGAAGGAAGTCGGTTCCCATTTTGATTTGTAAGATTCTACAAAATTCTTCCGATACAAATAAAAAAGGAAATCAATTTGCTTTTCGAACTCTCCCTTCTACTCAATTGTATTTTACTGTTTCGACTCTTCTCTAATAGCCAAAATCAAACTCAGATTCTGTTTCTCAAAGCACAGCTTGCGGCATACAAACGAAAAAACAAAAAGTTTCAAACAAAACCAATCGAAAGACTAAAGCTCGTATTGCTTTCGTATTTGGATCCAGACTGGAAAGAAAATCTGATTCTCGTGTCTCCGGCTGCTCTCTTGAAATGGAGAAAACAAAAATTCAAAATCTTTTGGGCATTACTTTCAAAAAGAAAAAAACCAGGAAGACCCAACACTCCTTGGGAACTCATCAAACTCATTCGAAGAATCGCCAAAGAAAACAAAATCTGGGGTGCTACAAAACTGCACGGCCTACTTCGAAAACTCGGTTATGATACTATTTCAGAACGAACCGTTTCCAAATACATTCCCAAACGACCTCACGATCCTAAAAAACGAATCTCGTGGAAACAGTTTTACTCTCTCCATGCAGACAGCATGGTAGTCACTGATACATTTACCGCTTACTCCGCTAATTTTAAAGAAATTTACAGAGTTGTTTTCTTTTTACACGTCGGTTCGAGGCAAATTCTTTACTTCGACATTCATACAAATCCTACCACCCAATGGATGAGAAAGGTTTTAAAATTTGCAATTCGAAAACAGGCGAAAGAGAATGATCGTTCTAAACCCAGATATTTCCTTTCGGATAACGATCCGCTTTTCGGAAAACGATTTTCAAACTATTTGGAAAGAATCGGAATTAAACACAAAAAAACAACACGGTATTCTCCCTGGCAAAATTGTTACGCCGAACGATGGATTAAAACATGCAGAAATGAATTCTTGGATTTCTTTATCCCAATCAACCAGTATCATCTCGAAAAAAACTTAACCGAGTTCATTGATTTTTACAATCATCACAGAACTCATCTGGCATTAAACAAAGAAAGTCCTGTTCCATCTCCCGTTTTGAAACCGCCACCGAGTGGAAAAGGGAAGCTCATTGCTACCCCCGTCCTCGGCGGTCTCTATCACACCTATTCTTACAAAGAAGCGGCTTAGTTTCTAAGTTCTCTCACTTCTTTTGAAAGCTCGTTTTTGAAATGAGTTCGGACCATCATGTCCTAACTCATTTTTAATCCTAAAAATTCGCTCCAAAAAACAAGACATTAGGGTTTCCGAAAGTCTTTTTCATGAAAAAACGAACACTGGCTTGATCCAAGCCTCCGCTATATTCGCAAAAACATCTGTCATTTTAATTTATGCGAGGCTCAACCATGTCCTTGATATGCGCAAAAACAATATGGATTGGGGAGCTTCCAAAATTCACGGTGAGATTTTAAAACTCGGTTTCAATCCTTCCTTGTCTACGGTAAAGAGAATCATCAAGAGGATCTTGAAACGATTGTACCCGTCCGGAAATTGGAAGTATTGGTTGCAACTACTCAATCACTTCAAAGGTGAAATCGTCGCAATGGATCTTTGCAGGATTCAGACGATCTACGGAACGACTCTGTATTCTCTCGCATTCATTCATCATCGTTCCAGAAAAATCATTCACTTCAACATCACTCTCAATCCAACCAGAGATTGGGTGTTGAGACAAATCCAAGAGGCGAGGCTTCATTGTCCAGAGTTTGAAATTCTACTTCGAGACAACGATGTTCTCTTTTCCGGAAGAAAAATTCTCCAGGGATTGCAAGAGTTGGGAATTCGATCGCTTCACACTCCACCCGCTTCCCCTTGGTGCAACGGGATCATGGAACGATGGTTCGGTTCGTTAAGAAGGGAATGTTTTAATCACATTCCGGTTTTGTCTTTGAACCACGCGCACCGCGTTGCACAGGAATACATTGAATACTACAATCAATGGAGGCCGCATCTTGCTTTGAACAAAGATTCGCCTTGTGGTAGGGTCGTTATATTTCCAACTCCTACCTCTAAGGTTATCAAACGAAAAGTTTTGGGAGGTTTACATCATGTTTGCTCACATTCCGAGGTCGCTTAGTGAAAACTCACTTAACATGTGTTAGTTGGCAAATTAACAAACACTAAACAAACGACGGTTTTTGAACCAGGACAGTCGTTACAGGCGCGGCATTCTTAAGCAATGTCGTCGCGCAATTTTGTAATAGCACCAATATGAACAATACAAGTATCTTCTTCATTCAAGTTTCCTTTCTTGCCGAACTTCACGGCTTCGTTTACACAAACATCAGATCACTTCTTTGGTTGAGGGTGTCAAGTTCACTTGGACCGAAACCGGATCTACAGAACATCATTAAGTTAGTATATTAGAGTTGTTGAAAAATTCCATAGTTCAGATTAACAAAACTGCTTCAATCGCCCATTTCAATGAAACGAATGGAGATGGAGAATTAATTTTTCAACAACTCTATTCTGTAATTTGAATTCTTCCTTTCCCGAGCAATCTTGAAACCTTCCTTTTTAATATCCTCCGAATATGCCTGAAACTCAGTCAAAAACACATTCTTACTCTTTGTTCCGGTATGTTTCCAAGATCGCAAGCTTGAAAAGTAGAGCTCTCCAAACACATCGCTTAATGGTTTTAATTTATGCGAGCCTCAAGTCTATTTTTCACTTGGAATGTGCTGAGGATGTGTCCTTCACATTCTAACCAAAATGTTGCCTTTGTTTAAGGCTGGTATTAAATCCTTTGCATCTTCAGACAAGCCACCTTCTCGATACTTTTCTGAATCTATTATTTCAATCGTATTTTTAGACAGAATCTTAACTATTAGAATCTCTTTATTATTTGAAATAACCTTCATTAAATTACCATTCTTAATATAAGAAACATTATCAAATTCGAAGCGACCAAAATCACCATAAGGATTCAATAAAACATTGTTAGATCGAATCTCTAAAAAAATAAATTGGGAAAAATCTTGAGGAAAGTAGCTTAATGGCAATTCAGACCAAGTTCCAGATAGTTCAAATTTATTCACATCTTCCGTAGAATCTTTTTGTAATGAGTTTACTGAAGAACCTAAAGTCCAACCTTGAATATTATTTACTTTTACAAGATACCATTCAAATTTCTTTTCCTCTGCACCAAGGAAATCAGTAATTTTAACGATTCTTTTTTCTTTAATCTCAAATTCATTTCCTTTAACTAAAGAATAGACAACCTCACTTCCGGAAGTTGCCTCCTTGTATAAAGGCAATTTTACATTGGATGAATATTGCTGTTTTTCAGAAGCAAACTTCGAACATGCAATAACTAGTATAAGCAAAAAAAATATTTTTTTCATAACTTCTAATTTTTACCCTCAAATTTATTCCAATCGAAAAGCATTGGATCAGTTTCTTTTAGCTTACCATTCGTAGGTTTGTAAATCGTAAAATGCATATGTGGCCCTCCTGGAGTGTTTCCAGATTGACCGGATAGTGAAATTGGATCTCCTTTTTTTACGATTTGACCGGGCTTAACAAGAATCTCTGAATTATGAGCATAATATGTATATACCTTTTCTCCATTCGCATTCGTGTGCTCGATTGAAATTGTCGCCCCCCCTTTATCGTTTTTATTCACTTTATTAGGATCGCTATTTCTTAGAAAATTATCCGGATTATCATGAAGTAAAGAAACTTTACCATCCGCTACGGCTACAATAGGAGTTCCAATCGGAGTCATCAAATCAACCGCACCGTGCAATTGATTTGTTCGAGGTTCAGAGAAGACGCCATCCCTTCCTTCTTTAAATGGGATTGGTGTTCTGGCTCCATTCGGGTATTCAGTTAAACCACTACCTTTATTCGTCATATTTGAACTTGCTTTTTCTTGATTTCCCTTGTCGGCTGGAGCCCTTAGCTCAGCTGATCTCTCCGAGAGGGGTTTCAACCCAGCTCGTTGACTTTCTAAGTGTTTCAATTCATCCATTTTTTGGGAAATGATTTTCGCAGCCACTTTCTCCGGAGTAATACCGGATTCGTCCATTGCGCCGTTACCACTTGCAAGTGAAACCCCATCTTCAAGCTCTCTTTTCAACTTAGAAATCCTTTCATCTAAATTGCTCTCAGGAGAATCAGATTTTTTAGGATTGTTCGGATCAGAAGATGCCCCATGAGGGGTATCCCCACCATCCTCCGGTCTTCTCCCTGCAACTTCAATCCCTGCACCCGCAATTGCATCCGCACCGGCGTGCTGATTGTGGTTTTCTTGATCCTGCCTTCTGTCCTCGGCATCCGCTAAGTAATCTTGAGCCCACTTGTCGTTGATAAAATTCTTGTTCGCTTGGAACCCACCTTCGCTCGACCAAGTTCCTGCCGTCGTTCCTCCCGAGCCGAACTTAGCTGCGTTGTTCATACCAGGTACAACGCCACGAGAAACTCCATCTGCTCCGTATTTCTCTCCAGCTCCCGCTGTCAACGCGATGTTCGTCCCTCCGTTCTGAGTCCAGTTGATGTTGGCTCCCGTTCCGGACCATTTGCCTTCTCCGGGTAAACCGTACGAAAGTCCTCCGCCAAAGCCGTCTTTTTCACTCCAGCCCACATTCGCTCCGATTCCTTTCGAGCTGTTCAGTCCCGCGTTGATACCAACTCCGCTTTGTTCGCTGTACGAAAGCGCGATGTTACTTCCGTTCTGCGCGCTAAACCCGATGTTCCCATCTACGCTTCCCGTCTTTGAGTTGTAGTTCAGTCCCGCGTTCAGTCCCTTGTATTGCAATCCCAATCCGATTGTCGCTCCTCCGTGTTCCGAAACTCCCACGCTCACTGCTGCAGGTCCGTAGCCAACCGAGACACTCGCTCCAAATCCGTTTTCTTTCGAGTAACTCAATCCCACGTTCACCGCTCCTCCAGTCACGCTTTGCACGTAACCCGAAACCGCGCCTCCCACTGCTCCCACGAGCGCGCCTTCCAGTCCTCCGCCTGCCGCTCCTTGGGCTGCTCCGATCGTTGCGTTAAGTGCCATTGCTGCTGCTAAGCTTGCGCCTCCCGTAAACGGTGCGGCTACGATCGCCACTACGGATACTGCCATCTGGAATTCTTGTGTCTCGTAGAATTCCTCTTTCTTCTGGTTCATCTTGTCCATCTGCCCAGAGATCACCCATTCCGGGATCCCCGTGGCTTTCGAGATCTCCGAAGTGATCGTCTGTTTTTGAAACGCCTGGAACGCATCCTTCATGCTGGAACCGCCGACGAGCGCTCCAACGAAAGAAGCGGGGAGGCCCGTTGCTTCTGCAACCGCTCCCGTCACTCTGCTTTGGAGTTCTCCTTGCACCGATTGAGTGAAACGCTGGCTCATACTTCCTGAGCCCGTGTTCATCCCGTTCATGATCGTAAAGATAAATCCCTTGCTTTCTTTTTCTGCGTCATTCGCCTTTGCTTGGTCTTCGATACGTTTCTGAACATCCTGAACATACGTTTGATACTTTACGTTGACCGTTGTCAGTTGCTCTTGCGCAAAGCTCGTTCCACTTCCCTTCAAGTTGAAATCGTAGTCTAACGCTCCCAACTCGAAGTTCGAGAGAATCAACAAGTCCTGCATGCCGTAGCTGACCTCGACCGGAATTCCTTTGATGTTCACTGAACCTTTCAGTTCTCGACTTCCGTTGTACACTCCGCCTGCGTTTCGAATTCCGTCAAACGCGCTCTGCATCGCACTCGACTGCGATCCAAAACTTCCTTCTTCAAAGTTGTAGCGTGACGCTTCGGTATGATATTCCTTCATTCCGCTCATCGCCGGTTTGAAATTTTTCTGAAATCCGGGTTCCAATCCTTGAAAGGCTGCAACTACATTCTTCTTGATTTCCTTAAACTGATTTTCTTGGTATTCTTGGATCTCTTGATTGTATGCGTGTAGCGTCTGGAGTTCCGCAGTCTTGTCCTGAAACTCAGCAAACATCTTCTCCATCTGTTCCTGCACCGAGGCGAGATGATCTCTCACGTTCGCAACCAAATTCGCACTAAAGCTCGTGCTGTTCAAATCCCCCAGCATCGTCGTGCTCACGTTCCCAGGATCAAATCGGGTCGCGATCTCAAGGTATTGAAATTCTAAAACCGGCGAATAACTTTCCGCCTTCATCGCATTCCCGTCGATCGCGATATCTCCGCTCTGGATCTGCCTGTAACCACTGATGCTGTCTCCGCTCACTCGGAATTCATATCCAGCGTCTCGAAGATATTTGTATTCGTCTCCGCTTGTGAACGCGCCAAACAATTCCTTTTGCAAATTAGCACTGCGTTCTTCATTCTCCTTCCCAATCTTCCGAGTCGTTTCATCCAGATACTGAGCGATCGCTGTGTTCGCCGCCAAGTTCATCGACTGGCTTCCCCCTTGCAACAGTGCTTGCAATGCTTGCAAGTCGTTGTTGTTTGTCACAAGTGAGTTCATATGATGCAACAGTTCGTTCACTCCTGACTGTTTCTCTTCCATTTCCTTTTGGGAATTTGCTACGCTTTGAGTCACGGAAGCATTGCTGATGTCCTTTGGAATCTGAGATCCCAAAGAAGAAATCAAATCTTCCAAACCGTCGAGCAAGCTGCCGCCGATATCTCTCTGCGCCAGCTCTTGCGAATACGAAAGAAGACTTTCAATCGCAGTGTGATTGTCGTTCCCCTGAACGATCCAATTCTTCGCCGCTTGCAACATCGTCTGAATCTCGTCGTATGTTTTTCCAGAATTCAAAATCCCGCCGACCGCGTTCTTCTCCGATTGAATGTGTTTTGCAATCTCTGAAGAATTTTTAAAGTTCTTGTGCAACAGAGAATCCTTGTATTCCAAAAACGAACTTTTAGTAAAGTTCAAACCGCGCGAGTCCACTTCCGAACTGATCGTATCACCCAGTGCGTTGTAACTTTTGTTCAAAAGTTTAGAAGCGATTCCCTTTTGATCTGCAGAAAGTTTCATATAGTAAGAGGCCTCGTCAAACCTGCCTTCGGACTCCGCGGTCGCGGACAAGCTCAAGTACCTCTCCGATTTTTCAAAATATTCCGCGGCCTTGTTCAAAAATGTCGCTTCCTGATCGCTCATCTCCGATTGCAAGTTGCTCGCGATCGTCACGTCCGCACGCACCGCTGTGTATTGGTCGATCGTAGATTGATTGTCAGCAGCACGACCCGTAAAATCAAAACCGGCCGCATTCCCATTGGACCAAAACGAACTCGCCTGACCCGCAGACAAAGCACCATTTTGCAAAGCCTGAAGTTCCGCACTGTCCACGATCTCTGCCGGCTCACCCAAAAGAGACGTTATGAGCTCATTGATCTTCAGTCCCGCGTTCGCTTGCGCCGTTTGATACGCCTCCGTTCTCCCAAACGAATCTGCGATGCTCTGAGAAAGAGCAGCACCTTGCAAATTCCAAGAAGACTGGCTCTGCTGATTCGCAATCGCCTGATCGATCAAATTCCCCGACGCGGAATATTGATAGCTGTCCCAAAGACCCACAGCCGTGTTGTAAAGATAACTCGTGTTCGATTCCGAATTGCCAATCAAAGTCTGTAAAGAACTTGCCTGAGCCATCGCAGCCGTCTGAAACTGCTGTTCTCCGTTTGTGGGATCTCCCACAGCCGCCTGCAACACATCTCTCGCAGAAAGATACCAGTTCAATTCCACCTGTTGAAACAAGTTGATCTCATCCGACCAAACCGCTTGACCCGCACGATATTGACTGTTTGAATTCTCCAAAGAACCTTCATATCCGTCGATATGAAATCCATACACATCCGTAATCCAAGAATCTCTCTCCGATTTCATCAGAGAAATTTGAGAATCATAATTCGCAGACGTTGTCTGTTTTGCCAGTTCCAACTCTTGCAGTTTTACATCGTATTCATCCGAATACTGAGCTGAACGTTCTTCCCAAGACTTGAGAGGATTGACAAGAGACAAAAACAAGGTCGCCATGTTCGAAAACTGAGAAGACAAGTTCGACCAGAAGTTCTGATTCCCTTGCATGGAACTGTCGATGTATTTGTATTTCGTTTGAACCTGAACCTGATTTACACTCCCCAAAGAAGAAAACCAGTTGGAGGAATCCAAAACAGTCCCACCCAAAAATACTTTTGTTTCCTGAACGATCGGAGTCGTAGCGCCCGCGATCAGACCCGCACCCGAAGAAAGAGAAAAGCTCGCGTCATATCCGCCAAAGATCGCGTTCCGAATGTTGTTGTTTTGTGTAATCTGTTGTGTGTTCAAGTTCCCGTTTACACGAACCGTAAAGTCGTTGTCCACAACCGTATCAAGGTGATATCCGCAAGAGATCGGAGCAAACGGAGAATTCCCGCAGTAAGTGGTGTCTAACGCATACTGACCTGTACCACCCCAACAAGTACCGCTAAAGTCCCACCCCCCGTTACAAACCGCAACGTAGTGATCTTCCACACGACGAGCGCTCGAACTGTAATTGCCCTGACTCAAGTAAGAACTCACATTCCCCAGATGAGTGCCACCGCTGTGCGCAAGACGACCCAAAATCGAACCGTCGGTTTGATACTGAATCGCGGTCGTTCCCTGATACTGATTCGCACAAGCACCGCCCACATGATCCGTGCAGCTGATCGCACTCGAACCCACAACCTGAGAAAAAGAAACCGTCTCGTTCGCATACGTTTCCTGCCACTTTGCTACATCCCAAAACGCAACCTTAGAATCCGCGTTGTTCTTTTGATTTTGAAAAAAATTCCCCAAAGCGCTCGCCAAAGAATCCAAAGAAGAATGTTGATCCAACGCCTCTTGAATGCTGTCCAGCAGCGCATCCATATCGCCAAACGAATCACTCAAAATCGGATCCCCCGCAACGCTCGATCTCAACTGATCTTCTTGAGAACGGATCGAATGCACCGCGTTTTGAAGCGCGCCACGCACGCCGTTTTCCGCATTCTCGATCATCTGTTTGTTCGCAAGCCACTGCGCCTTCGTCGCTTCGATCCCGTTCAAATACGCAAGCTTGTCGTTTTGCAAACCCGCAATCGCCGCATCCCACTGATTCAAACCGTTCTGGATCGAGTTCAACGAATTCTGTTCCCAAGCCGCTTGTTTTGTGAGAAGGTCCTGCCATTTGTTGTCCCAAGCTTGAGAGCCTTGATAGTAGCTTTGTGCGGCTTGTGCAGGACTCACTTGTTGAGAAGCGGGAGCAGCAGACATCGCCTGCACAGAAGGGTCGATCGAATTGACAGCAGTCGCGTTCGAAGAAGTCACGTTAGACGCCGTTGCTTGTGACAACATGTTTAAGAATGTTTGGAGTTCCGTTTGCACATACGCAGCGGCATCCGCCAACCACTGGCTCTTTGCTTGTTGTTTTTGCAGCTCCAGTTGCGCGCGAACCGCGTCCCTGTAAACCTGAACGTCGTTTACGGGATCGCTGTTCGTCACCGAGTTCACGATTGCATCGATCTCAGCGTTTACATCCGCTTCCCAACTCGCTTCGATCACTTGTTCCCCACCCGTCATCGTCGACAGGAAAGAAGACTGATCGCTTTGCAAACGAGCCGCATCCACATACGGCTGCAACTCTCCCGAACTAAAAGCCCTCGTAGAATTCAACTGAGGAACCGATTGCCCCCACAAAGAGGAAAACTCAGACAAAGGAAAAACAAACGTAAAAAAGAACGCAACAAGCAACACAAACGAAGCCATCTTTTCAACAAACACCGTTCCAAATACAAACGATCTGTTTCGGGGAGATGAAATCGAGGCTGCAACGTTAGATTCGCTTTGAGAGGATTTGGGCGTGTCCTTCGGAGTGATCCTGTTTTGCGATCCGTAGAGAGCAAAACGCTGAGTTTCCCCAAAACGACGCGCCGAGTGAATGCGGGTCGCGCTCTCCACTTCAGTCAACAAATTGTGTTGAACTTGAACAACATTCAACTTTGTTGATATTTCAATTTTTTGACTGATTCCGCGTAAGCGGAATTTGAGTTTCTTTCGATCGCTCACGCACGAGAGATCAAAAGAACGACCGAATGACTTTACAAACAAAACAAACTTTTTCACAAGCACACTCCTAAAAGCAAAAGAACGATTGAATGACTTTACAAACAAAGAAAACTTTTTCACAAGCACACTCCTAAAAGCAAAAGAACGATTGAATGACTTTACAAACAAAGAAAACTTTTTCACAAGCGCACTCCTAAAAGCAAAAGAACGATTGAATGACTTCACAAACAAAGAAAACTTTTTCACAAGCACACTCCTAAAAGCAAAAGAACGATTCAAAGATTTTACAAACAAAGCGAACCTCTCAACAAGAACGGTTCCCAAAACGACGCGCAGAGAAAGCGCAGGGCCGAGCTTCCCCCTCCAATCGAAACAAAACGTTCAGCAGTTTTGTAATTTATGTTTTTCTGAAATACAAATGACTTGTCCCGAAGAACCCAAGCGTGGTCAAAAAATTCACCCCGATCAACCAAAGCTAAACCGGAAATCTGTGGGAACTCATACAAACGTTTCTGCAAAGGCAGATTCGAAATCTGTGGGAACTCATACAAACGTTTCTGCAAAGGCAGATTCGAAATCTGTGGGAACTCATACAAACGTTTCAGCAAAGGCAGATTTGAAATTTGTGGGAACTCCTTCGAATCTTTCTGCAAAGGCAGATTTGAAATTTGTGGGAACTCATACGAACTTTTCTGCGAAGGCAGATCGGAAATCTGTGGGAACTCATACAAACGTTTCAGCAAAGGCAGATTCGAAATCTGTGGGAACTCATACAAACTTTCCTGCAGAGGCAGATTCGAAATCTGTGGGAACTCATACAGACGTTTCAGCAAAGGCAGATTTGAAATTTGTGGGAACTCATACGGACGTTTCAGCAAAGGCAGATTTGAAATTTGTGGGAACTCATACGGACTTCTCTGTGAAGGGTCGGAATTCCGCAAAAAAGGATTCTGCACAAACAACTTGTCAGAAGCGACTGGATCGAAGCGAAGAAAAGCGTTTCTAAAAAAAACACCGAGGAAAAAGCGGAGAAAGGCTCTAAAAAAAGAGAAGAGTGAAAAAACGAATTTCATACACACACCTGCTGAAAAGAAAGATAGGGTGGACCATCCGAACGAATCGCATAGTAACGCAAAAGTTTACGATTGAGAAAAGAATGATGAAACGAAAGATGAGTGAAGATCAGCACCGGACCGGAAACGATCCCAAGACGATTCCCCAAAAAAGAAGAAAACAAAGCCGAAAGCAAAGGACTTGTCCTAAAAATCGACGGAACCAATTTCTTTCGAGTTCGCTCCGGCAAAAAAAGATCCAAAACGACAAACCCCGCAAACAAAGAAGAACGATTCGCCGAATTGGAAAGGCTGACCTCTTTTAGAGAATCAGCAAAATCGCTCGAAACGATCGCAAAAATCGAATCGCTCACAAACGAAGCATTCTGCAAAGAATCCAAAAAAATACGATCCAACTCCAACGCAAAGGACCGGTCGTCTCGAGCAACCAAAGCTGAACCGGAAATCTGTGGGAACTCCATCAAACTTTCCCGAAGAGGCAGATTTGAAATTTGTGGGAACTCCATCAAACTTTCCCGCAGAGGCAGATTTGAAATTTGTGGGAACTCCTTCGAACTTTCCCGAAGAGGCAGATTTGAAATTTGTGGGAACTCCATCAAACTTTCCCGCAGAGGCAGATTTGAAATCTGTGGGAACTCCATCAAACTTTCTCGCAGAGGCAGATTTGAAATCTGTGGGAACTCCATCAAACTTTCCCGCAGAGGCAGATTTGAAATCTGTGGGAACTCCATCAAACTTTCTCGCAGAGGCAGATTTGAAATCTGTGGGAACTCCTTCGAACTTTCCCGAAGAGGCAGATTTGAAATTTGTGGGAACTCCATCAAACTTTCCCGCAGAGGCAGATTTGAAATCTGTTGGAACTCCTTCAAACCTTTCGAGAGATGGTCGGAACTCCGCAAAAAAGAAAAAAAGGAATCCAGCCGAGAAACGATCCGATCCCAGACCGAAACGGAAAGATCAAGATCTTCCGACATAGATCCGGAAGCCCGGTCAATCGCCACCGCCACAGCTTCCGCAGAAGCAAAAACAGAAGAAGGTTCTAAAAAAGAATTTTGAATTTCAACGCTCTCCGCCAATTCAAAATCGGCCTCCACCACGACGTCGGAAGCATACAACGAATTGTAGGAACTCCCCATCGAGGCAAAAAACAAAAGAATTGAAAAGAGAAACAGTTTCAAAAGTAAACTACGCGATCCCAAAGTTTTTAAAAATAGAATGAGATTCCAGATTCTATAAAGAATCCTTTTGTGATTTTTTATCCGCAAAGTATCTCAGAACGGACAACCCTTCAAAAAAAATGATAAAAATCCATCGAATTCGAAACTTGTGATCCAAAAACGACGGAATATTCACAAACAAAAGGAAACTAAAAACAAAAGTCAATTTATTTTAAGAAAGTTGAATATAAAAAGCTAAAAAGCATTTCATTCCTGTTTCAATGCAATTCATTCTGCATTTCAACAACCAAAATATCTTTCCTCACAAACCATTCTTCAAAAACTAAAAATCAAATTATAATTCAATCATGATCACCAAAAACATCCCATCCGGCACACCAAACTTTCTTCAACACAACCTGGGTGTCTTCCAAATCCACTCTAAATGTAGGATCTCCAACATTCCAACAATCATCCGCTTCCACCGGACCAGCGGGGACTTCCGACTTCAAAATCAACACATGCAATCTGTAACAAACTCATCGGTCGGACCTTCTGCATCACAAAATCCTGCGGGAAAATTCCGAAATCAAAACTTTGCTCTATAAAAACTGAAACTGTAGGACCTCCAACAATCATACGCTTTCGTTCAACGCCCAGATTCACTCAAAAACAAAATCTTTCAAAAGATCAAATTGTCCGGATTTATAAAAAAGCACTTAAAAATAGTATAAAAATGGCACTCCTTCTACAAACAAAAAAACGCAAAGAGGTCTACACTCACTCCTCTACGATTAGATCGAAATGGGGATATGCCAGTAATCCGGAATCGGATGCAACTCGCACACACCGCTCGGAAAATTTAAGAAACGACAACGTGCATCGAAATGAGTCGCTCAAAACTCGTTTTTCTCTTTTACGAAAACTTAGGAGGCCGTAGTCTTTTCCTTATTGGGATCAAAATCCTTATTAAAAAGAAGCATTTCGCCCTCACCTCAGACAATCCACGCCCCGGAAATCCTAAAAATAGACTCAAATTGTGTCTAAAGCCTTACCGTAAAAACGGAATTCCCTGGAGTTGATAGGACCCCGCAAGAATGAAACGAAAATTTCAAATGATCCCGTTCTATCACACAAAAGCTTTAGTATATTATGTTTTATAAAACTGCTAGATATAAGCTCGAATCACTCAAGATGAGCATGCGCTTATTTGATAAAACCGCACCCGACGGAAAGATACGAAGCGATTCGGAAATGATCGACTTACTCATAACAAGATGCGTCCTTCAGGAATACTATCCCGAAGAAAGAAAGTTATTGGACGCATATCACAATTGGTTGGACGATCAAGGACTTGTAGAATGGGTCTATGATTGAGAGAACTCAACAAATCCTATCAGCGATCGGTCAAACTTAAAAAACATACCAACCTTTCGTAAGAAATTTATAAAACAACCCGTTGTTGTTAGTATAAAGATCGTGAAACAAGATTATCAAAATTACCTATCGTAGACATCTTGTAATGATCGATACGCATAAAAGTATTCAACGTCATCCCAATTAAAAACCATTCATCAAAATTCTCGATATCACTTTCGCGACTATGATTTTATAGACCACATCCAAAAAAGAATATAAATAAAATCTTAAAAATCGAACTCGAATCAATTTTTATAAGCTCTTGATCTTCGTTGATTTCCAGTAAAATAACATATCATAATTGGATCCGTTGAATTTATTTGTACAAAACCCAAAACCGCTAAACATTAGATACCCGTCCAAAGAATTTATTTTTATAATAAAACGAATGACTGTTTACTTAAGTTGCGAAGACACCATGAATATTTTTTTAAGCGGCTCATTGAATCACTTGAAATTTGATTTTAAAGCGACATACTCTTTATTATGTCACATCAAACAACACTACCATCCCTTTCTCTCATTGAAAACATCGAAATTCGAAACGATTTAAGCTTTCTAAGCTGTAACTACGAATCAAACCCCGATCTGATTGAGCGAGCTCGCGAATTCGTCCAACTCCAGTATTCTAAATTAGGATATGTTGGATATGATCCTGAGTTCGATCGACAATTCGATCTGAATGGATACAGTCGGTATTTTATAGCGGTAAATCATTCTGAGGAAATCGTCGCAACATCTCGGGTCTTGACACGAGGACCATTCGGGCTTCCAATCGAATATTCTTTGAGAAACGACACAAACGAAAAAACTATATTAGAAAATGGAAATATAGCAGAAATGAACTCCTTTGCCGCTTCATCGATGGCCGCCGGAAGCAAAGTCCTTTCTTACAGCACGGATTTTCTTTTGGAACAAGGTTTTTCTTCAACCTACGGATTATACGACATAGAACGACCGGCAATGGGAAAATTATACAACCGAATTGGCGCGGTTCACTCCGAACTTCATCCATATAAAATTTATTTCCCAAGCTATGGAAAAGTAGATCATGGAAGCATGACTCCGACAATATGGGGAATCCAGGTGTCAGATGTCGCTAAAATCATTGCAAAAAAAAGTCATAAATGACCCAATGTTTCCAAGGCATTATCTTTGGAAACAACTTTAGTCTTATTCATCGCCTCCCTTTGCAACATTGGAATTGGATTTTATGTATTGACCGTTGTTAGCAAACGGAGGGAATTTTTTGATTTTGGTCTTCTTTGTATCATTTTTGGAGTTTGGGACTTTCTATTTGCAATACCGTTTTTAAAAAATACTTCAACCTTGTTGTGGACCAGAGCCATGACGATACCGATGATCATCAGCCCTCTTCTTTTAATTCGATTTATATATTCATATGTCTTTGATAAAAAACTTCCAATGATTATAAATATCTTAGTCATAACATTTTATATAGTCCCGATCTACGCACTTTGTTTCTCGGAAGTATATATATCACACGCCTGGATTCAAGATTCGAAACTCCATTTTATTGCCGGAAAACTGTATGATTATTTTGTGATTGGGGGAGTCTTAAGTTTAATTTACTCTCTTTTGGTATTAATCATTGGCTTTAAATTAAAACGCGGAATGGACAGGGTAAGACTTGTTTATATCGCAATTGGAATTTTTGTTTGGCTTGGATTTATAGGGATTTTTACATTTTTATTAAGACTGTTCGGACTTCCGGAATACAATTTTATCGCACCGATCGGATGCACATTGGCGACAGCGATCTGGTCAATTGGTATCATTCGTATCAATCTTTTTGAAATCCCGGAAAGCGCGATTATAAATGATAACAATTCATTTCTCATACAAACCAACGTTATGATTTTGAAAATTGTGGATGCCCTCGCCTATAGCGAGGCACGGAAACAATACAGAAAGCGTGTGATCAAAAATATAATCGGAGATTTTACCGAACTTCAAATTAACTCAGATTTAACCCTAGACGAGATCTATGACCGAATGGCCACGTAAGACCTTCCTACTTCTTATCCTTCAACCTCTTTACCATAACTTCAATTACAGTAAGATCGTTCTCCCCTAATTCGAATAACTCATTCGTGAGGTCGAAAACCTTCGGCCTTCTTCTTAGCTTTCTAAGAAATTCAGTGATATTTTCCGTTAGTCTTTGTTTTTCATTTTGCGATTCTAAATTCTCTAACGTGAGTTCGCTATCATTGAAATCTCTGAAAAATACCAAAGGATCTACTTTTTCATTTTTATATAGATTAAAGATAAATTGAAAAGAAGGCGTAACTCCACGGCTTAAATAGCGACTGATCGTAGCCTGCTTGACACCACCGGCCGATGCAAGTTGTTCCTGAGTCCAGTTTCGACTCTTCATAAGATCAATTAGGCTATCATGAAAATCCATATTTATTTATACACGTATATTTTTTTATTGCAATTATACATATATGTATATTCAATATTCTTATTCAAAGAACGCATTTTCAGACCAAGATTACTAATTTTCTAAAGTAAGAATAATGCAACCTAAAACTAACGGAAAAGTCGTGACTGGTCGGATGCCTTGTATTCTCAATCAAACAAAATAACTGATTGCATTGGATCATTTCGCAAAACGATCAAAATGCCAAGGACAAAAAAATGAATCAATTCTCCAAACGAAAGGTGAGTCATTAAGGTTTTGGTAAATGACTAGATATAAGCTCGAATCACTCAAGATGAGCATGCGCTTATTTGATAAAACCGCACCCGACGGAAAGATACGAAGCGATTCGGAAATGATCGACTTACTCATAACAAGATGTGCTCTTCAGGAATACTATCTCGAAGAAAGAAAGATATTGGACGCATATCACAATTGGTTGGACGATCAAGGACTTGCAGAATGGGCCTATGATTGACAGAACTCAACAAATCCTATCAGCGATCGGTCAAACTTAAAAAACATACCAACCTTTCGTAAGATAATTTCCTTGCCAGACCGAGTTTCAGGAATAGCCTCAGTCCGAGAATCATCCAGTGAAACGAATCTTATTTACGGAATTTTTCCCGGAAGGGAGTCAGGAAAAGTATGTGGCATCCCCTTGTCAAGTCCTGCTCGAAGCGGGGGAAAAACCTCCCGGTCTTCCGGAGCTGGAATGGCTTTGCACCAAAGGACTTGTTTGGATCGATCTGGATTCCACCGAGGGTTCGGATCTGGATTTCCTCGCGCGAGAATGTAATTTTCACCCTCTTGCGATCGAAGACTGTATCAATAAAAATCAAAGACCAAAACTAGACGAATATGGATCTTACATATTTATCGTCCTTCATCGATTTCAATACGACGGCGAAAAAAAGATTCTCAGAAGCAACGAGATTCACATTTTTTACAATGAAAAGTTCGTAGTAACCGTCCATCAAAAGGAAGAACCCCTGATCGAACAACTCAGAGCACGTTGTATGACACAAGGAAATCCGCTTTCAAGAGGAACCGATCAAATTCTCTATCACTTATTCGATCAGACGGTGGATTCCAACTTTCCGATCTTGGACACGATGAGCGAAGAGATCGTAAAAACGGAAACTCAAATTTTGGTAAACCAGGATAGCCAGCAAACGATTGCGGGAATTCTTTATCTCAAACGAAATCTCACCCGAATGAGAAGGGTTCTTTCTCCGCAAAGGGAAATCGTAAATAGTCTCATCCGCAGAGAGACAAATTTTTTAAGTCCCAAAATTCAAATTTACTTCAGGGATGTTTACGATCACCTCAATCGGCTTTATGAAACCATCGATATGGATCGGGATCTTTTAGGAAACACGATGGATGCGTATTTTTCGGTCATCTCTCAAAGAACAAACGACGTGGTAAAACGACTGACCCTAATCAGTTTGATCTTTATGCCACTTACGTTTTTAACCGGATTTTTTGGAATGAACTTTACAGCGATCCCGTATGACAGTCTTCCCTTTTTGTTTTTCACGGTCCTGATCGCCTGCGCCATTCCTCCGGGAATGATCTATTGGTTCCGAAAAAAACACTGGTTCAAAAATTAAAAAATCACTGAGCGTTTTCTCTAAATTTTTCCTTTAAATTGGATACGTATTCTCTTCCGACAGGAAGAATTGTTTCGTCTTCGTCGTTTAGAAACACTTCGTATCCCCCGCCGGCGTTGGACTTCATTCCCGAGATATATTCTAAATTGAGAATATACTTTTTATGAATTCGGACAAAACGATCTCCCGGCAATTCCGTTTCCATATCCCCCAAAAGTTTCGGGGTTTCGTGATCTTTTTCCGTACTGTGAAGAACGCATTTTTTTCCGTTTGCGGTCAGATACAAAAGTTTGGATAAGGCAAGTCGATGCAGAATTCCGGACTCCCTAAAAAAGAGAAACGAATCGCTTCGTTTTCCTCTTTTACGAACCGATAAAAATTCCTCCACTCTTGCCATGGTTTCGCGAAATCTTTCTCGGGAATACGGTTTTAAAAGATAATCCAAAGCCCCCACTTCAAAGGCGCGTAACGCGTGATCTCTATAAGCGGTGGTAAATACGAGTGCGGGTGCCGGTTTCCCTTTTTCCTCCAGGATTTGAAGCCCGGATTTTTCGGGCAGATTTACGTCTAAAAATACCAGATCAAAATTCTTTTTTTCCAATATTTCCAGAGCTTGACGTCCGTTACTAGCGACGGATTCGATTTTAAAGGAAGGCCATTCTTCCAGATATTTTCTTAAAAGTTCTCTGGCGGGAACCTCGTCTTCTATGATAAGTACTGAATAGCTTGGATCCGTCATGCTGTGTATTCTAAGAGTACGGTGGTTCCTCCGGACTCCCCTTCTTCTAATTTCAAAATCGCGTCTCTAAAATTGTAATCCAATCTCGCTTGAATATTCCGCAATGTACTTCGAATCGCCTGCACTCCAAATCCGGTTCCGTTCAATCCGGCATACTGTTTTCTAGAAATCGAAATGACTCCGTTGTCTTCCACACAAATTCTAATTTTTCCGTTTTTGATTTCGGCGCTCACATGGATCTTTCTCAACAAATCCCCCGAACTCACCGAATGTTTAAAGCTATTTTCAACCAAGGGTTGAATCGACAAAGGGGGAATCGAAATTCCCGAAAAATCCCCTTTGCTTTCCATCTTTAATTCCATAAAATCCGCGAAACGAATTTTCTGTAGTTCCAAATAATTTCTGGTAAATTCCCATTCTTCTCGAAATGAAACCAATCTTTCCGAGTGTCTTTCGGTCAAAAAACGGTACGAATCCGATAAAAGCAAAAGAGCGCGATCCGCTCCCACAGGATCGATTTCAAGCAATGCGTGAATTGTATTCAAAGTGTTGAATAAATAATGGGGATCCATCCGAGACTGCAACGCGGCATAGTGCAGATCTTTCAGTGCGCTTTCTGATTCCCTCTTTTTTTCAATCAGAATCTGCATCGACTTCTCCAATACGGAGATAAACAAGGCAAGAATCAAAGAGCTGAGCAAAATATTGTAGGACCCGCCGTGTTCTCTACCGGGAGAATCATCGGCCAAAGCGATCGCGTGCAAAATTCCGCCCGCAGCCACACCGATGATGGCAGCAAAACAAGACGCAAGGATCAGAATGAATCCCGATTTTAAAAATCCGTGTTTTTGTCCGGAAGAATTTAAGGATTCCACCGTCATCTCTACGATCCCGCAAACCGAATGAGTTGTAATCTGAGTAGCGAGAAACACCTTCCAGAATGGAGAATCGGAATTATGCGCAATCAAAAGCGCGTTCATCGTCCCGATCACTGTGTTGATGGAGAACCAGAAAAATAGTTTAAACCAACGTATACGACGACCGGAATTCATGGATTTTATTATACCTGCTTGATTGGCAATTGGATCTCACAATTTAATTCTCGTCATTCAGGATTTACCGCTTTAATTCCCTAAAAAATGCAGTTCATGTCTTTCAATCGCGTTGTTTTGGGAAAAGAATTGCCTTGGTTTGTTTTTTTTAAGAAGAAAGATGCGAGATGAAATCGCAGAAAAAATTGACGGGAATGACTTTTTCTTTCCTAGTAACGGTTCAGGGGAATCATGAAAACCAACCAGATCGTATTTATTCTGCTTTTACTCTTATTTTTGGCGCAATCGATGCAGGCTGAACAAGTCATTACATCTAAAAAAGATGAGCCGGACGCTTATTACGGCTTAGACATTCGAGCAGTAATTTCTCCGTCTTACGGAGCCAGGATCCGAGACGAATCCTCCGGTTTGACAAACACAAATACCGGAACGACGCTTTACGCAAACCCGAACGACAGAGTCGGCTTTTCCACTCCTTGGACTCTTTTGATGATCTCAAAAACATTCCAAGAAACGGGACTTCAAACCGAACTCTGGGGGGAATTAGTCCGCACAAATCAACTAACATCGGATACACGCGTGGATGGCGGCACAAAACAAAATCCTTATATTCTGAGCATCCGTAGAGCGAGTGTTAAAAAAACCTGGGAAACCTCGATCGGCGCTTATACCGTGAATTTCGGAATGCAGGAACTTCCTCATACCTACACTCAGTGGAGTAATTATTGGAGATGGAGATACATCGACCGAGGACCGCTCGAATCGCTTGGTTTTGCTCCTCAAGCCGCTGACATAGGACTGAGCGCGACGGGCAAATGGTCCATTGTCAGCTCCCAATTGATGGTCAGTAACGGGGAAGGTTATCGGGAATCCCAAAACACCACTTCGGCCGGAATGGACCTATCCTCCAGATTTTCCGTCGAACCAAAGTTTGGCGAAAAAGGAAAAGCGGGATTTCATATCTTTTACAGAAGAGAAAACGCCTTTGGCACGGCGGGAAACGAGTGTTTTGAAGGAAGGACAAACTGTCTTCCGAACGACATAGACCCGAATACCAATTTTGCCAAAAACACTCGTTCACTTCAGTCGGATACCGCCGGTGGCGAATTCAATTTTATCTGGACCGGTTCTCTCAAATGGAATTTGGGACTCGGTACATTCTTCAAAAGACAAAACGGAGGAGAGATTCGCGATCGCTTCCAGCCTTTTTCCTCTCCTTTGGTTTACGGAAAGGATAGTTTCGGAAAAAGCGCATATGCTTGGTTTTCCGTTGGAATTAAAAATTTCAGTCTTTTGGGAAGAATCGAACGAGGCACCGGAAATAACGGGATCGTCGGAACCACGGAAACATACCAGAGAGAATTCGTCCCGGGATTCGGGGTTCCGAGTTCGAACGGAACCGTACCGGTGCCGATCCAAAGCACATTACCGGAAACAGGAGGCAACGGATATTCTAGCAAGAGCTCGTTTCGAAGAGTCAGTGTTTTCTTAGAATGGATGGCGATGCCTCAGTTTAAAATGGCGTTCGGTTATATAGAAAATAAAAACTACGATTCGAACGGTTTAGGACAAAACGTTTATATCGATCAGGCGGGAAATCAAAGAACCGCGCAAGAGTATGTAAATCAGTTTTCAACACCTGGGAATATCGGAATCGTTTCGTATTCCACGTTGGACAGACAAATAGTTTTAAGAACTACAATTGAGTTTTAAATTAGGAGATTATTATGAATCACAGAGTAAAGATAGTTGCGATTTTGGTTTCCCTTGCGATGACGGGAAGTTCCATCGTACTACTGAGTCAAGAATCCAAGACTGGAGATGCAAAGGTCGGCTTTTTATTAGGAAAAGCGCATGTTCAAAAAGCAGGTAAAACTTCCTGGGAACCTCTTAAAGCGAACGATTTCGTGGATGAAGGGGATTTTATTTCAACCGGAAACGGATCCAGAGTAACGGTTTTATACAAAGGTTCCGAGTTTAAAATTCAGCAAAATAGTAAGATCAAACTCGTAAGTCTGCACGGAGAGTCCAAGGATGGACGAGTGGAAGTCAATCAGGGATTCGCATGGTTTAAAGTCGTCGGCCTAAAAGGAAAAAAATTCGACGTTTCCACTGCGACTTCCACTGCGGGTGTCCGTGGCACTTCGTTCTCCGTTTTGTATGATCACCAAACAAAGGATTCGTCGTTTTGCACCTGCGAAGGTAAGGTGGCGGTTTCCGATTCCGAGGGAAAGGAAATTCTTCAGGAAAAAGGAAAGGGAACGATCATCTCTCCTAAAGATTCCGAAATGAAAAAAGTGGAGTATGAAGGAATCATCAAAAAGATGAAAGCTCTTTCCGGTTTTGAAGCAAGACTGAAAAAGAATATTTCTCTTAAAAACTGTCTTTCCTGTCATACTCCGGAAGGCTGGACGCCTCCTGAAGACATTCAAAAAGACGAAACCTACGGAAAGTAATAATTACAGCTTCTTCTTCGGTAAACAACAGATCCTTTCGCCCGGGTTCGCCCGGGCTTTTTGTTACCTTTCAACACTTCTTCTTTGTAGAAATTTCCGTTGATTGATCTCTGAAAAAAAATCAAATCTCTATAATTGATTACGAAGTTGGATCCGTTTGCTCTCTTCCGCTTGAGAATCACTTGACATTCGACTATGGTTGTCTTATAAAAACATCGTTCAAAAAAAATAAGAAAGGAGAATGATATGCGTCCAGAATTAAACATCAACTTTTTGGCGGTTCTCGTTGCGGTTGTTGCAAACTTTATCATCGGATTTCTTTGGTATGGGCCTATCTTTGGAAAACAATGGATGAAGGAAATGGGAATTCCCGCTGACTTCAAACCGGATCAGAAAGATATGTTAAAATCCATGGGATTCATGGTAATCGGATCTTTTCTAACGGCTTACGTTCTGTTTTACTCGACGAACGTGTGGAGAGCGTCCTCCTGGCACGCGGGGGAAGACAGTCCCGCATATGTCTATGGATTCTTTTCCGGATTTTATACTTGGTTAGGATTCTATCTTCCCATGCAGCTCAATAACGTGGCCTTTGAAGGAAGATCGTGGAGATTTTTTGCCATCGGAGCGGGTTACTACTTCATCGCTCTTCAGACGGTTGCGATGATTCTTTCCTATTGGAGATAAACCCGATTTCTTCTTCGCATTTGTTTCAAAAGTATTTTAAAAAATTGGAATGTATTTTAGAAACAAATGCGAGGAGCCCTATTTTTCAGAACCTATAAATCCTGGCGCCCTCTTCGGGAGCAAAACCATAAGCATTGATCGCAGACCATTTTGATTGCAATTCCTTTGTCGCAATAATGATAAAACTACAATTGTATACTAGCAGATTTTGGATACGATTCGCAATCAGCGCTTTATATCATTTTTTACCCCTTCAAGCGGTGACCCTGTTTCTTTCTCATTCAAGAGGTTGAAAATAAAATAGGCCGCTCTCTCGATGCGGCCTATTTTATATTTTGTCGGAGAAAAATTCTATCTCAAATCATCAAGGAGGACAGGTGACCAACGTGCCCGGATCGATAGCGGCCGGTCCGGAAGGATTAAACTTGAGTCCTCCAAACACATACGGATAGGCTTCCGTGTCCACAATTGGCAGAGTATATAAATTCGAATGTGTGGTTTTTGCGATGATCCCGCACTCATTTCCGGTGGTCGGGTGAGTCAAAGCCGGAAGAGCAATCGAAGCGGGAAGCGGAATCTCCTTCAAAACGTTATTGACCAAAGGAACAATCAAAGAAGGGACCAGAGGATCCACAACCGAAAGAATTCCCTTAGGATCCAATCCGAACGGATTCGCATTCGTCCCTTCTAATATATTCAGAGTATAAGAAAGAGTCGAACCGTTTGAAATCACAATCTTGAGCGCGTTCAAATTCGCATACGCGGGATTACTTGTCGGATTGGAAAAAGTTACGAAATCAAAATCCGCAATTCCCTTCAAACTCGCCCTCGCGGTACTGATCAGATACGTGGAGTTGTTCGGTCTTTTTCCCTTAATCGATAACTGAATATCCGTAAAGTTGACTTCCAATTTCGGCTTTGCGGTCCCGACTACCGGTTTTAAAATTCCGGTCGGAGCATGAATCGGGTCGACTTGAATTACAATATCATCGGTTCCGTTGATCGCAGGAACCAATGCACCAGTAACCGGATCGATTCCCACCAAACTTTCCCTTCCCGGAGCGAGAATGTTTATAATCGGCGCTACCTTGATCAAAGACTCGGTCAACTGAAACAATGGATCCGATCCGGCATACTGTTCGATTTGATCGATAAAATTCTGATCGATCGATATATCCAACGCACGATTTTTCCAGAGATGATACGCAGCCTGTGTGATTGTATCTACGCTCATCGAAAGTAAAAGACCGGGGTTCGCGTTGCTTCTGGAAAACTGATAGAGATTGCTCATCGCTCCCGTCGGTTTGGTGACCACAAACCCGTTCATGATCTGATGAGCTCTGGGAGAAGCGATCGGATTCGCCGCTGAAATTCCAAGATCGATCGAGCCGACAAGTCCTTTATTGGATCCGGTTACCCTTACTTCGGAATCCGAAGACAATTTGATCTTTACGTTAAGCGGAAAATTCGCAAGCGGCGTAGGCAAATAAGAAGGAAGTCTGATATCCACTCCCGGATTTTTCAAAGAACCGATGATGGAATTCAATACGGAAGGAGCCACGTCTTCGATAAAATTCCGAAGCATCGAACGGGTGATCAACGGAGTCAGAGTTGGAACCATTCCGTTGGCCGCGTCTTCGGTTGTTCCAGACAACCAATCTGCAATTCCACTCGTGGTCGCTTCCAAAAGAACCGAGTTCACCCTCCCGGTTCGATCTTTGATGGTAAGATTGCTGGACCAAGCCGTTGTGTTAAAATTGGTTAAAGTTGTAATCGGAGTAAAAATGTTAAGCGAAGCGTCTCCGTTTGTATCGATTGTTAGGCTCGCCTTTCCGGTTGTTGAACGATCCGAAGGTGGAGAATCGTTATAATTCAAATACGCGGTCGTTGAAAAAATAAAACGATTTCCGGATCCGATCACAAGAAACAAAGAACCTCGACTCCTCGCAACCATCACCATATCGACGGCGAGGACCTTTCCTTTAAAATCAAAACCCAGCTCGCCCGTGGTGTTTGCCACCATGTTCACACCGATGTTCTTCAATGAGGGAAAACCGGCGACATTCGTGTAAACGTTGATTCCGGTAATATAAACATCGATATCAAAATCGGTGCAATCGGTAAGCGGCCAAACTTCCGCACATCCTCGTTCCGTAAATCCTCCCGGGTTATCCCCTGCGGCACCGCAGTAACCGTCCCCGAATCCGGACGCCGAGTCTCCGTAGTTTCGGATATATTGAGGCATGGGAAATCCATCGATTCCGTTATAGTCGATACAATGACTGGACCTTCTGGTCCCGGTTTTCGGGGTATCCGCAAACTGGTTGAATGTCTGATTGCTAACCTTAAAATTTCCGGCCGTAAAACGCTCGAGGACCTTGGATAAGAAGGGCATTGCCTGCGCTTGATCCAAAATGATGGAACCGCCGTTTGCAATCATGTTCGCCGGTGCCGTATTCACATTCCCATAATTGAATGTTGCAAATCGTTTGAAAGTCTTCCCGGAAGCGACCACGATCTCGTAATAATATACGTTCCCGCCGATAAAGGGAGGAATTGTGGAAGCAGTAAGATTCGTAGTCAACGTCGTATTCATTGCGCAAGGAGGCGCAGCGCAAATACTCACGCCGGACGTGTTCTGATCCCCCATATGTTTGAGGGTGATCGATTGGATCGAATTGGGTCCGGTCAAAGGATTTGTAAATGTGGACGTCAGGGTCAAAGTCGGAGTTGTCGCCTTATTAAAAGTAATATCGTTCACACCGCCGAGAGTGGTCGCGGTATTGATCTTACTCGTCATCAGATAGCTCGGTTCCGTCGTAAAATTTTGCGAATAATTCGTTAAATCCTGTCCTTCGATGGTTTTGGAAGCGTTTGTCAAAGAAAGAGTGTATTGTTCGTTGGTTTTGAATTCGCGGTAGGGATCAAAAACCAAACGAGAACTAGAAGCCCAATAAAAGGAGCCGCCCTTGCCGGGTCCGGGTAGAACTCCTACTGCCGGAGTCAAAGACAGATCCGCTTCCACACTTGATTTGTTCATAGGATGCGAGAATCTGATTTCGATGCTTTTATACCGGTCCACATCCGATGTGGAAGCGATATAAAGAATCGCCTCGGGAGACTCTTGGCCAAAATCACCGGGAAGACTCACAGGAGTATCCGTTTCCGTGTAAGGAGGAACCACGTTAGTCGAAACACTGGGTTCGGTCGTGGTTTCGAAAAGTGAAAAAATTCCATTGAGCGGAGAACCGCCACTTTCTGCTTTTTTATCGGAGGAGCAACCGGCACCGACCCATACCAAAAGTATGAGAATTCCCGCAAAGATAGTATATTGTTTTTGTCTCATCGTCTATTCCCCGTTCTCTCTTTCTTTTTATTGCACCGAAAATAAAAAATTCATATCGTCCCAAAGCGTCGAACTCGATTGATCGCTGTTCCAATTGTCATACATATAAAAACCTGGGGGTGAAAATTTTCTACCCGTCTGATAGATATCCGCCATCTGCTGAATCAAGGTTCCGGTGGAATACAAAAACGAACGATTCGAATCCTCTTGATTCTGGATGATATCCGATCTTAAAAAATTCTTCATATCCGCAAACAAATCCTTAACGGTAAACGAAGGATTCATAAACATTCTTCCTTCCAAATAATTAAAAAAACCGCCGTCCTTTGTAGCGAGATAATAACCCGTTCCATAAAGCGGTTTTCCATACGGAGCCATCGCATCCATTACGGGAGGAAGGCTTCGGGTCAGAATATTTGTGATCGTATACGATCTGGTATTATCCGAGTTGTAAAACAAAGAAGAAGCAAGGTTCAACAACTGTGTGATATCCGCGTTCGTCGGAGAGAGATCCAAAAGAAGATCGAGCAAAAAATCCAAACTGGCGATGATGGACCATCCGGAACTTCTAGAAAGATAATCCTTAAAAAGATCGACCACGTCATCCACTCCGCCCCAAAGAGGGCTAAAGATATTCGTTCCGTTGACGGTGGGATAATTAGCGACCTTATCTCTCCATTCCGTAAACTTGATTTCGATATTAAACTGAGCCGGAGTTGGAGTTTCGGAAGTAAACTTCATTTCTCCAAGCACGAGTTTAAGACCGTTAAAGACCTTTGTCTTTACGTTCACATTTGCCGGTTCGCCGAGTTGTCCTAAGAATTGAACAAAACCGGTCAGAAGTTGCGTTTTGCCGATCAGGTTTAAAACTCCGTCTTGAAATCGCCTCGTATTTTCTGACAAAACGCTGATCAGAGTTCTGTATTCCTGTGTTCCCAAATTAGTAAGCGGAAAGTATTCCATCGTGGATGCGATCGGGTTTCGAAAACCGTCCGCCATTCCTATGATTCGAATTTGAGTAAAACTAGGCGGAGCGCCGTTTGTCGGAAAGGTCGCGGTCGTGTCCGGCCCGAAAAAAACAAGAGGTCTGGAAAAAATTTCGGCCAAGTTCGCGAGCAAAGTATAAGGATTTTTAAAACCCGCAGTGGTTTGACCGGAGACCTGATCGTCCAAAGCCTTTCCGAGAGCGACCACCATCGGTGTCAGTGTATTTCTTTTTTCCCAATTGGCGTTCACCTGATCCGGAATCACTTTGTCGGAAGTCGTAAAACCCAAACGCTCCAATACGGGAACGTTGCGTGAAATCACGGGAGGCAACATTCCGTAGATCAGATCGGGACTGGGAACGATCAAAGACCAAAGCGCCGGGTATACGAACGTAACTTGAAACGCCTGTTGTCCGTCCGCACCAAAACCCCAACCTTCCAAGAGCATCACCGAATCGGCGGGAGTATTCGAAAGATATGCAAGATCGGTTCCCGCGGAATTGTATGCCTTTACATAATTGGTATTGTCGATCGTCCAACGTCCGTTATCGGTAGCGCAAGCGGTCGGATTGCAGTTCGGTTTGAGATTGAGCATCCCCACAAGACCGTTTCCGATCGCAGTGATAAACAACGCTTCTTCGAACGCGACGGTGGCGGTTAACTTTGCGCGAACCGGTAAAACCGCCACAAACCGTTTTTCATACAAAAGCCACTGTAGATTTTTGTAAAACGCCTCTTCGTCCGAATCGACCGCGCGTTGTGCGTCCGCCTTCGGAATTTCGGTGATCGTATAGAATGTATTGGGAACATTGGCTGCGTTCTGAACGTTTCCTCTCAAACCGACGTGTTTCGTATTGTTAGGAGCCGGTAGATTGAGTTGAATTTCGTATCTTCTGGTTTGCCAGGTCGGCCGAAAGAGGGTTTCGCTCAAATCGTTGTTTCTTGTGATCGTTCCGTCCGGAGAAAGAAAATTTCCGGCACCGTCCCTTCGGTTTTTATTGTAATACGGGCCGTAACCGCCGTAAGTAACCCGTTTGACCCAGTTGAGAGCCCACGGAATTGTTTTGTTGTAAACACGGTCATAATTACCCGCGGTTGGGTCCGCTACCGGAGCAGTCACTCCCCTTGCATTATCTTCCAAAAGAGAAAGAACGCGGCTGTTCAGATCAAATCGATGTATCTGCATCAATCCGGTTGCTGGATTCGATCGAAAGACCTTATTGCTACTTCTACTTAAATTTGTAATATTCTTAAAATTGAATGCGCTCGTGGAACCCATCACCGATTTGAGAGAATGAATCGCATCCCCTACCGTCAACTCTCCTCCGGTAGTTCCGGAAATCCAATCGTTCTCACAATCTGTATTTGCCGGAGGGGTATCGTAATGACAGTAGTTCGCAGTAGAACCGACCTGCCAATGAAACCCGTAGTTGTTTGCGATCGAAAGAACCACAAACAAAGTCTCCAAAGCGGACATGGCACGACTGGTTCCGTCAAAGGCCCGATCCTTTCCGTTGACATCGATTCGAATCAATTCTTTGAGAGAAGCGTCCACGTTTGTCGGTGTCGAAGCAAAATCGAGCAGACTCAAATTCTCCGCGGTCTTTTCAAGAAGATTCACCGGAGTCGCGGTGAGCGCCCCTGTGTCCAAAAAACTTCGAACGATCTGAAATCCTTCCATCATCAGCGATTTCAATTCCGCCGGATGATTGACATCGCTGTAATCCGCGTTATGTTGCGCCCCACCCGCGGTAAAATATTTATCCAAATTAAAAACGAGCTCTTTCAGCGCGGTGTTTGGAGTTTTGAAATCGCTAAAACCCGCTTTTTTAAACATCATCTCACCGAGATCATAAAGAATCGAAATCAATCCGTCTTTGAGAGAACGATCCGCAATCAACGCGGGATCAAAAAAACCGCTGAGAAGACTTTCAATTCCGGATCTCGCTGTCGCATTGGAAACAAGACCTTTGTAAGCTACGTCCTCGATCTGCACCAAAAGATCGCGAGTGCTCGCGCTTTTTAGATCGGAGGAAAAGTTACGGATCGATTGAGTCACCTGATCCGACGTTTTCGAAAGATATTCCTGACGAAGTGCGTTAGCCGAAAGAGGAACCAGATTTCGTACGACCGGTTTTGGATAATTTCGAATTTTCTCGAAAATCGGCTGAACCGCGTCATACGCCGTCGGATTGGTATGTTCCATCTTATCGATCAGAGACGCGGAATCCAAACTTAGATTTTGAATGCTTGTGCGACTGACAATAAGAGCGGACTGTGCTGATCGAAGCGTTCCTAAATTATCTTCTCGGCTAGCCTTGGCGAGATTATTCCCCAGAGCGTTGTTAAAATCAACAGGTTCCAAGCTGACAAAAAAACTTTTGAGAACCGGAAATCCGTTCAGAACGGTGAATAGGGAAATTCCGTCATAAGAATCGATATTATCAAAGAAAACGTTAGGATCGTATTTTGTAGATGGAGGTTTACAGACCGAAACAAAGAATAAGAGAAAATAAAAAACACACAAAATTCCAAACCATCGAACTGGTTTCGCGTAAATTAGATTCGCATAGATCGACTTTCGTATATCTTTAACTTTCAAATTCATCCCTAATCCTCTTCGTCGGCTTCCCGAAAGACGCCTGTCTCGTAACGATCGTTACAAGATTTATATATATGTAAGATCCTAATTCCGGAATGAATCTATGCAAATGTTTTTTTATACCGATCGTTCAGATTTTACACTCTTGATACCACCCAGGAATTCTTTGTCTGCATTTAATATAACATTTGTTATTTAATATTCACTTGATAGAGAAACGCAAATTCTCGATCAAATACGACAGATTGACAAAGAAAAATTGATTTGATTTACTCAAAAAACAGGGGAATGAATAAAATTCAAAGACAAAGAAAGATACATTCCGCCTTACCGATGCAAGCGAAAAGGGTATCTTCGGTCCAAAATCGAACCGACCGATCATCCAAACCAAACAGGAGAACCGCGGCCAGAATACAAAAAAACCGGCCCCTTAAGCGGAAGCCGGTTTTTTCAAAAAACAAAATCCCCTCAGAGTCGACTAAGTGGCCGCACCAGGAGCGAATTTTTTCTTATAGATCGCATACCCGATTCCTCCTAAAAGAAGAACGAGCCAAATATACCAGAATTTTACGAGAAGAATCGTGATCGCAGTCAAAACAAAGGCAATGATTCCTAAGACAACTTTGATCAAACCGCCGCCCAAATCTCCGATAAACGGAATAAAACTTAAGAGCGAAGTCAGAGGTCCCGCCATCATCGTAAAACTGATAAACATAGCGAGAAAACCGCAAAATCTACCCACCCATTTCATAGTATTGTCATCGGATTGGATGTCTTTCATCGTTTCAGCAAAACCGCCCACACTCGCGCTCAAAAATTTATTTCCTTCGCTAGAGATAAATTTGCCGACTCGAGTGCCTTTGATCTCGCCGATAAAAGTCATATCACCTTCCGGAACCGGAGTTACGGAAACTTTCACGCGTTCGCAACCTTCTAGTTCTTCTTTCGCACATGCCTTGGAACTATGAAGATATCCCTCTCCATAGATAAATCCGTTGGAGACAATCTCGTCTTCGTTCGCGTCTCTGGAAGAAACTTGAGAAGTAAAATCTACATCCGCTAAACTTACGGAATACGTCTTACCATCGGCAAGGATGGAAGCACCGTCCGCAGAATCGGTTCGATCTTGTACCGATTTTCTATGAAATTTTTTAGCGCGACATCCGGACAATTTGAAATTGGAAGGATTATCTGGGGAGGAAGTCCACTCAAGAACACAATTTCTGACTTCCTTTTTGTTGTTTCCGGATCCTTCCGTTTTTACTTCCTCGTCCCAGGCATATACTTCGGAGCTGACCGCATAAGAAATATAGGGTCCGCTTTTTACAAACTCTCCACCAAGAGGGCTCGCTTTCAGAGTTCCGGTTACATACGAAGGTTGACCTTCCTTTGCCTGGCCTACAGGAGCCGCGTTTTTAAGAGCGGCGCTCGCCTGCTCACAAGTTTCCACGTTGTAAATAATAATAAACGAAACCGGTAACAATACGATTCCGGTAAGAATACTTTTAAACGAACTCCCCATTTGAGAGAGGAAACCTACACTTTCTGATGAGGACATTCCGTCCGGGCTTTCAAACGCCATTGACCTTACTCCTTTGCAATTGATAACAAGCCTGGAGACTTTTCCGGGAAATTCGAGGTTTGTAAATAATTTTTTATTCGATTTTAACGTTCAAAGAATGGAATTTGACTTAGAAAACCGCTCGAAAACCTTGCTTTTACTCGCCCAAAACGACTCCAAGAAGAAAAACGACTTTCGCCGGGGAACAAAGACTAAAATGAATAGCCTCAATTTTTTCGAAAGAATTTAGAAAGAAGAAATGAAAGCTGGACAAAGCAATATGCCCGTTTTATTTTTCTATCCGTTCTTTTTATTCTATCTTCCCGTTCAATATTGGGTCGGATCCATGGGCTGGTCCGGATATTGTTTGATTCTGCTTTTGTTGTTTGGCGGATCCTTCCACTGGCTTTTCATTCGATTTCAAAAAGAATCCGTTTTCACCTGGAAAATTTCTCCGATGATTTGGATCCTATTTTGGTCCGGATTTGTGTTTGGAGAAGGAATCAATTATACAAGAAACGCTCTTCATTCATTTCTGTTAGGCGACTTGGATTATACCGCACAATCCAGAATGATGGCCGCAACCTTTTCGGGAGATTTCTTTCAAACTCAATACTATGGCTGGAATGAAAACGCGAACTTTCTTTCGCATCACATGACGCCTTCGATTTTACTTTTATCTCCGTTTCCGATGTTGTTCGGTCCGAGCCTTGGTTTTGGAATCGGAATTTTCTTTTACAGCGCGATCACCATTCCCCTCCTCTACTTTTATCTAAGAGAATGTTCTATCTCCGAAGAATTATCCTTAGCGGCAACGTTACTTTGGGCCGGCTCTTCCAGTTTTTATCGATTGGGACATTCTTTACATTTCGAAACACTGGTTCCGATCCTGTTTCTCGTGATTTTATACGGGGTTCAAAAACAAAAGATCTGGATTTTAATCATCGGTCTTTTTTTATTTTTGGGAATCAAAGAAGATCTTTCGATCTATCTTAGCGCGCTTTCCGCGACTTTGATTTTTGCGGATCCGAAAAGAAAACGGATCTGGATTTCCGTTCTCATTCTCTGCGTCTTTTATCTTTTGATTTTGCATCCTATATTCCGATGGATGGCCGGAAGTTCCGCGGAACGAAACTGGAGGGAATACTGGGGATCCGGGTTTGAAAATCCGATTTCGAGTATCGGAATTTACATTCAAAATCCTGAAAGTAGATTTCAATACTGGAAAGGGCTGAGAGATTTGAGTTTGGAATTCGGTTTTTGGAATTTGACCGCTGGATGGATACTGATTCCGTTTTTAGGACTTTACTCGATCTTTCGATTATCGATCCATCCCTGGGTCAGAGATTTATACAGCTATTATATCTATCCGTTGATTCCGTTCTTAATCTTATTTTTGAGATCGGGAGCGCGCAAACTTCAGGAAAAAGTCGAAGATTCTAAACGAAATTTTTTAATGCCGGATTCGAGACAACAAAGATGGGTTTATCTGATCCTTTTGACGTTTCTTTTTTCGGTCTATCGAAATTCCAAGGAAACGGAATATCCCATCCCGCTTTCGCCGAAAACCCAAGAAGCGGAAGAGTTGCAGTCGATTCTAAAATCCATACCCGAAGGAGGTTTTGTATCCGCCGGATTTCATCTTTCGCCGTATTTATCTTTAAAAAACCCAACCTACCCGATTCGAGAAAATCGAACTTTGCAGAAATGGATTCTTTTTCATCGCAAATACAATTCTCCGTATCTCTCCTCCGAGAAAATTTTGAAACGTGTGGAGACGGAAATCAAATCGGGAAAAATTCGAATCGTAGAAAGATCCGAAAATTTTATTTTACTACAAACGAGTTCAGCACCTTCTCCTTGATTGTACGAAGAAGGTATTTAAAAATCCGAAAAATCGAAATGATTACTCAAGATAAAATTCATTTCATATCGAAAATATAAAAAACCGAACAAATACGTTACTTACAGTATTGTTTCAATTTCATTTTAGAATCTTCATATCCTAAATCCAAGGATTTCTGAAAATCTTTACAACCCAGCGCAGTCTTTTTTAAAAAAACATACGCAAGTCCGCGATTGTGCAAAGCAATTTCATCCTTTGGGTCCAACTGCAAAACGCGATTGTAACTCACAACGGAGTCGGAGTATTTTTTCAATGCATACTGGGCAAATCCGACTTCAAAAATGGCGTTTGTATTTTTTTTATCCAAGGAGACCGCTTTCAAAGCGTCCTTCAACGCTTGCTCGTGGTTCTCTTCCATGTTCTCACAACGTGCTTTGTGTCCATATACTTCCGAATGATCTTCCCCAAGATCAATCGCTTTCTGAAAGTCTTCGATCGCCTGCATACAATCTTTCAACTGTTCGGCACTATATCCTTTGTAAAGATAAGCTCCTGCGTCTTTCGGATTCAATTCGACCACTTTTTCAAAGTCGGCCATCGCTTCCAAATAACGATCTGAATAATAATAAGCAAGACCTCGATTGTAATAACCGGCGGAATCACCGGGAACTTTTTCCAAATAGTGGGAATACTCTTCCACAGCCTTTTGATAATTTTTCTTTTCGTATTCCGCAATCCCACGACTAAAAATATCATTTGGATCCTCATCCGACGGATTCTGCGGAAACGACGAAGGAGTGGAATTGGAGGAACTCGAAGATTTCAGAATTGTTTTGATTTCTTGAAACGTGGTTTCGATTCCTTGAAACAACTCCTGTATAAAAGAAAGCTTTGCGGTGGCAGCGGGATCGGAAATGTTTTCAGTTTTTGGAAAAAAGAAGCTACTGATAGAAATCGTAACTCCTAAGATAAAAAACAAACCGAGAATTTTATTTTCCATCAGGCAATGGAAACAATATTCTATGAGAATTCAACTTTTTATTGTTTAAAAAGTTAGCAAAACTCGCAGAATTTTGAAAGCCTAAAATAGTCTTTAAAATCCATTGATTGATCCTAAATTCGACCCGCAAAAAAAATCTATTCGATTTCCTATGCGGATTGTTTATCCGAGTTGTATTTTATATCTATACCGTCGCGTATTCCGTATCACGGATCCAAAACACGCAATCTTGCTGCGGACAAACATCGTCGCGTTGATTCTAATCGAATTCTAAAATCCTAATATTCATCGATACAAACCACATATGACTCTTTTAAAACTGGAAACACAGATTCAGGATAGAAATCCGAAAATATTTTTTGATCCGGATTTTTTCTTCCGGATTCGATTGAAAATCGTTAGACGTGATAAAAATTATTTTTTGGGAAGAAATACGTGAAAGATAGTGTTGCCCGGCTCCGATTTGAGTTCGATTCGTCCTTCGTGTTTTTTTACGATTCGACGGGATATATCAAGCCCCAATCCGCTTCCCTCTCCGGGACCCTTTGTGGTAAAAAAGGGATCAAAAATCCTAGCCTGCATTTCTTGCGGAATCCCGGGACCGTTATCGTGAATCGAAACCATAACTTCTTCGCCCAGATCCGAAATGGAAATTTTAATCTTTCCTTTAAAACGCATGGCCTGCAAAGCGTTGTAGATCAAATTGGTCCAAACCTGGACCAGATCGTCCGGATAGCCGTCTATGATCAATCGATCCGTATATTCAAGTTCTACATCCACCCCGGCTTTGATTTTATTATGATAGATAGTCAAAACCGTTTCGATGTTTTCGGCGAGATCCATTTTGATCTTTCCGCCGACTTCTTCCGTATCGATATGGGCGTAGTTTTTAAGCGCATATACGATTTTGGAAGTTCTGTCCACGGCGAGTCGGATCGAAAGAATATTTTTATATGTCTGAATCTCATCCAAAGCGAATCTTATCAAAGCGGAATGAGCCGAATTCTCAAACAAGATCGGGAACTCGTCCAAAGCAGACGGAATACCGCTGTCCAAAATTCGATCCGCAAAATCGTGCGCGTTGGTATAACCTAGGCGGATCAACCTTCCCTTGATCTCGCTGATTGCGACTCTTCGATTTTCCCGCGAAAGAACACTATCCTTACTTTCGATTCCTCGACGTATCAGTTCCGAAAGACTGTGAACAAAATTCGAACCGACCGATGTAAACTCGGGGCTAAGTTTTTCCAAACGATCCGCCGACGAATTCAAATAGATTCGTAACTCTCCGCTAAGGGCCGAGATGGCGCCTAACGGATTATTGATCTCGTGAGCGATACCCGCGACGAGTTGCCCGAGAGCCGCCATCTTTTCGGAAAGAATCAATTGGTCTTGGGTTTTTTGTAGGTTTTCAAGCGCTTGCCCCAATTCCGAGGTGCGAATCTGAACTGCTTTTTCCAGTTCTTGTTTGGCTTCTCTTCTTTCAGCGTTTAAAGTCAATTGAGTCAATTGTTCTGCAACGGTTACCGTAAATTGTTTTTCGTAATCGAGCCACTTCCTCATTTCGCCCCTATGCTCAAGACAGAGAACACCGGCGATTTCTCCCCTTAAAAAATACGGGGTATCTAATAAGGAAACGATGCCTAACGGAATCCAATATTCTTCCGTAAACTCGCAAGTCCGAGGATCGTTTCTCACGTCGAAAGCATCGACAAAACGACCCTTTTGGACCGCTTCATAATATTTTGGAAAATTCCCGAGTGGTAAATCTACCTTGGAAAGATACCCCCCGCACTGCAAGTCCCATCCTGCGACCAAAGTACAAAAGTCCGGAGTTTCCTTATTCCAAATCCAGACCGAAGCCCGAGCACAATTGAGCACTTCCGAAGCCATGACCGCAATTTTTTTGGCCCCCGATTCGAAATCGCCGGATACGAAATCGGGATCTGTGGTCATTTTCAGCAACGCCTGCGCGTGTAAGGTGACCCGTTTTGTTTGTTCGTCTTCTTCTCGAGAGGCGTTTTTTAGATGTGTGATATCTCTCGTGATCGATAGCGCCGCGGGAGAATTTCCGATATTGACTAATCTTGCGGAAAACAAAGTATCCACCATGTTCCCGTCTTTTTTTCTAAACTGCACTTCGTAATCGCGAACCAATCCCTCTTCGCGTAACTTCCTCAAAACTTCGTTTTTATCTTCAAGATTTTTCCAGATCCCAAGATCCGTCGTAGTGGTTTCGATCGCTTCCTCTTTTGAATATTGAAACATCTCGGAAAAATGTTCGTTTACTTTGATGTATTTTTCCAACTGCAAATCGCTGAGAGTGATCGTATCGGGATTCATTTCAAAGATCATCTCGAAAAGGTCCTTGCTCTCTTGCATTTTTGAAAAATACTCGTTTCGTTCGGACTCCATCATTTTTTTATCCGTAACGTCGATAAGAAGCGCGAGCAACATCGTCCTTCCTTCAAGTTTAAAAACACGATTTCCCGAAAGAACGTGTTTTGAAGTTCCATCAGAACTTTGGATGGTAGCCTCGATGTTTCCGGACCATCCTTTTTCTTCTAATTCCATTTTGAGTTTTGCACGGTCAAAAGGAGTTTTCCAAATCCCCAATTCGATCGAAGATTTGCCGATGATTTGTTCTTTTGTATAACCGATGAGATCGCAGTAAGATTGATTGACCTGACGATAAATTCCCGTTTCAAAATCGGAAAGGGAAACAGCCGCCGGTGTTAACTGAAATAGTTTTTCAAAAAGATCCTTGCTCAACCGAAGTTCTTCGTCGAGTTTTCGTCTTTCTTCGTCCGCATTTTTCTTTTCGGAAATATCCGTTGCAAGAGAGATTACTTGTTTTTTTCCATCGATCTCTATGATTCTCGCAGAGTAGAGTATGGGGATCTCGGAGCCGTCCGAGGCGTAAAAAGTGGATTCTAAATTCTTAACTTCGTTTGTTTTTGAAAGCGCTTCGTAGACTTGACTTCGAAAGTTAGGCGCCCTGTCCCAGACATGAATCTCCGAAGTGGTTTTTCCGATCACGTCTTCTCGCTTCAATTTGATCAGCTCTAAAAAACGTTCGTTGATATTTACGATCTTTCGTGTTTCAAAATCGGTGACTACAAGAGAGGACGGAATCAGCTGAAATAATTTTTGAAATAGATCCTTACTCCGTTCCAATTCTTTTGCGAGAATTTCAAGATCTTGTGCCGACTCTTTGATTTCGGTGATATCGTGACCGATCGCGAGAATTTTCTTTTCTCCAAAAGATTCTAAAATTCTCGCAGAAAATAGAATCGTCTTTACCTGCCCGTCGGCGGTTTTCATTTTTACTTCTAAATTTCGAACAATCCCGTTGCGCTGAAGTCCTTGAATGATTTTATCCCGATCGCTTGGATCGTAATACACTCCGAGTTCAAGCGGAGACTTTGAAAGAGTTTCTTCTCTGGTTTTACCGAGATATTCCAAAAAGAGATCGTTAACATCGATGTAATTTCCATTCGCTTTTGATAATGTGATTGCGGAGGGATTGAGACGGAAAATCTGATTCAGAATCTCTTCTTTTTCACGAACCTCGTCGAGCAGTCTTTGTTTTTCTTTTTCTTCCTTGATCCGATCCGTCATGGGAACCGTGATACTCAGAAGAGCGGTATTGCCTTTGTATTCTATGGTTTGGGCGGAATACAACCCCCAAAATTCTTTTCCTTTTGTTGTTCGAAACGGAATCTCGATATTATTTACAAAACCCTCCCGTTTCATCGTCGAAATGACGGTCTCTTTTACTTCGGGAGAAAACCAAAGTCCCAATTCTGAAGTGGTCTTACCGATAATACTTTCCAGATCGGAATCGACTTGTTCCGCAAATTTTCGATTTGCCTCTACGAGTTTTCCCGTTGCGATTTCGGAAATGGACATAGGAAACGGATTGAGAAAGAAAATTCTTCGTAACACCTCCCATCCTTCCTTAACCTCGTCATACAATTTTTGACGAATTTCTTCGTTTCGTTTTTGTTCGGAGATGTCTCTAACGATTCCCCAAATCGCGACCGGTTTTTTTCTTTCGTCTTGAATGAGGTAAGCTTTTACACAAACGGGAATTACCGAACCGTCTTTACGAATATATTCCTTTTCAAATTCTTGAGAATAACCCGAAGGAAATAAATGTTCTTTAAAAATATTCCTTTGATACGAAATCCATTCCTCAGGTGTAAGATCCCAAAAACTGATTTTACGAAGTTCGTGCAAAGAGTATCCCGTAAGAGTTTGAAAAGCGGGATTTGCTTCGAGAAAATTTCCGTCCAGACTTGCAATAGCAATTCCATCTCGACTAGTTTCAAAGATTTGGCGGAAAAATTCCGAGTTGAGTAGATTTGTGTCTAAGGCATTCATGAGTTAAGATACAATATACAAGACGTTTAAATTCGAATCAGAACAAAGAAAGCGAAGATCATTTATCCGGAATTTTAAAATTTCGCGAATTCTCATCATCCGATTTCTTTTTTGAAATTCACATCAAGGATTAGGAATCAGGGACCTGACACACAACGGAAGTCCAAGTTTGCTCCTTTCCCGTTACCTCCCATCAAACCGCTTGCAAAAAACACAGCCCATGCAAACGAAAGATTAAAACGATTCGTAGAAGAGGTCCAATAATACTGAGCCGTCGTTCCGGGAAATACACCGGTATCGATCGCCGGATTTGGTCCGGAATAATCTACGATGCTATGAAGCTCGTGTGCATTCGGAAGTCTCCAACTGAGTCCTGCAAGACCGAGAGCGGAACAAGTAGCCAACGCGCCTTGCCATGTATTGTTTCCGCCACCCGCCCCATCCTGCCAGACCAAGCCGGTGCGGTTATCGGTGACGGTGCCGTTTCCATTGTTTATCAACGAATGATTGAAAAGAGAAGGTCCGGAAACACATCTAACCGAAAAAGGACCTGTACCATAGTTCAGCTCGTTATAAAATCCGGGATTCACGATCTGGACATACCAGCCGGTCGTTGTCGGATTGGGAGCATAGGGTGTGGAAGAAAAAAAGGTAATCACGGTCGGACTGCCCGGAAAGTTCATAGAATCGACACCGGAGACAGTTTCGACATTGGACATTCGAGCCAATTCATAGATCGAAGGCAGCCTCCAACTTGTAATTCCAGCGTAACCCGCGCCTGAGTTTTGCGCATTGAGATTAGAGCAAAGTCCGGAAGCGACTGAAAAAGAAACCGCAGTAGTAGCTCCGACACCGCAGGTAGAACCGCTCAATCCCTCCGGACATGATTTCCATACCAAACCGCGCACGTTATCCAATGTGGTATAATCATTCGTATAAACCGAATTGATAACGGGTCCCGTATAACTGCGCATAGACGGAACATTTACAAAGTCGGCGTCTTGGGACGGAAAAAGAACATCGGGACAAATTACGTTGGTGGTGCCGTCATAACAAATCGATTGACCTGTATCGGAAACGATCTCGGGAAAATAGATCGCGGCGGGAGCGGGAATGATACATTCCGAAGATTGTTGCAACGCGCAGCGGAGTATGATTGTATCCCACCACGCTTGGGAAAATTGAATGTCCGGATTATAAGGCGCGCTTCCTACTTTGCAGGAAACAAAGGAAAAAAGAAGAATGGATAAATGAACCCGCGCCATATGTCCATCTTAACAGATTCCAAGAAACAGGAGTCAAGAAATTTTCGATTCCTGTTTTTTTATACGGATTTATAAATTCTTACTAAAAAAGACCGCGGCTAACTCACGACAGATTCGTTGTTTTCTTGAATCACGTGACCATCTTCCAGAATCATCCGGATCAATCGTGTCATTTCTACGGAATATTCAACGTTAAGATGTTTTGTGACACCTTCACAAAACCCGTTGATGATCAGAAGTTTTGCGTCGTCTTCGGATAACCCTCTGGATTGAAGATAAAAAAGCTGATCCTCATCGATTCGAGAAACAGTCGCTTCGTAATTGAGGGTGCCGTTTTGTCCGGATACGTCGTTGTAAGGATATGCATGAGACTGCGAACGATTGTCCATCATCAGTCCGTCGCATTTTACATGAGAATAAGAATTCTCCGAGCCCGCGGTAAACTTAACAAGCCCTCTGTAAGAATTCACACCTCCGTCAAGAGAAACACCTTTTGCTAATATGTTGCTTCGGGTATTCTTCCCTACGTGAATGATACGAGCACCCGTATCCTGAATCTGCCCTCCGCCGGCAAACGCAAGAGAAAGGATATCACCCGTCGAATGATCTCCTTGAAGAACAATGCCAGGATATTTTACCGTGTTCGCTCCGATGTTTACATCCGTCCAGGTGATATGTCCTCTTTCATAACATACCCCGCGTTTGACGGTCCAGTTATACATATTCTTTTTCCAGTTTTGAATCGTGGTGTAAAATATTTTTGCATTCTTGTGAGCGACGAGTTCGACAACCGCTGTGTGAAAATTGGTTCCCTTATCTTGAACGGAAGAGCAACCCTCGGAATATTCGATCTCGGCGCCTTCGTCGGCAATCAACAATGTTCTTTCATACTGACCCGAGGAAGCCGCGGTTACTTTAAAGTAAGCCTGAAGAGGCATGGGAGTTTTGACTCCTTTAGGGACGTATGCAAAGGACCCGCCGGAAAACACACAACTGTTGAGAGCGGAGAATTTGTTATCTCCTACGCTGACAACGGTTCCTATATATTTGCGGACGATCTCCGGATATTCGCGAATTGCAGTATCAATATCGCAAAAAAGAATTCCGAGTTCGGTCAATTCCTTTTTCACGTTAGCGTAAACGGTTTCGGAATCGTTCATCGCTTCGATTCCCGCAAGATACTTGCGTTCGTGTTCCGGAATTCCAAGACGTTCAAAGGATTTGAGAACTTCCGGATCCACTTCGTCCCAGGATTTTTTCTTCTTTTGATTGGAACCGATATAATGAGTATAAGAATTGATATCTACGTTGAAATTGGGAAAAAATCCCCAGGTTGGCATCGGTTTTTGTTCGTAGATTTCGAACGCTTTGAGACGGAATTCTGTAAGCCAGGAAGGCTCATTTTTGATATGAGAAATGGATTCTACAACCTTCCGAGTCAGGCCTTTCGGAAAGTTATCAGCGCGATAAAACCGATCATCAGGAACGGCTTCTTTTTCCAGGACTTGTTCCATCTTTCATTGCCTCCACAATCGCGATCCATAGAAAGCGATTCGTCGCATTTCCTATCCGATCGATAGGGACTACCCTAATATTAGACTATTTTGCGACTGCGATGCGATCAGCATTGCGCCGAGTGTTGCTCCAGGGAGCAAAATACTAAGTTTCTCTCGCGATTAAAAACAATCGAATCAAAAAAAATCAAATCGCCTCAGTGTCATGATCCGCAGGCGAATGCCTGCGGACAGGAAAAAATCAGTTAACGGCAGAGAAATAGTCTTTTGACTTTTGAGGATCCGCCACCATGGTTTTTTTGCCTTCATCCCAGTTTGCAGGACAGACTTCACCGTGCTTTTCAACAAATTGAAATGCTTTGATCAAACGAATCGCTTCATCAATATTACGTCCCACGGGAAGATCGTTGATGGTCGCCTGACGAATCACACCGGCTGGGTCGATGATAAAAGTTCCTCTCAGAGCCACACCACCGTCGGTAAGAACGTTGTAATCTCTAGAAATGGACTTCGTAAGATCGGCGATCAACGGATACTTGATGTCTCCGATTCCACCGTCTTTTTTAGGAGTGTTTTTCCAAGCTAAGTGTGTAAATGCAGAATCCACGGAAACGCCGAGAACTTCCGCTCCAAGTTTTTTGAATTCGGCAAGTTGATTATCGTATTCGATGATCTCAGTCGGGCAGACAAAAGTAAAGTCCAACGGATAAAAGAATAGAACCACCCATTTTCCTTTGTAATCTGAAAGTTTAATTTCCTTAATTTCTTTTCCAAGAACAGCTTCTGCTTTAAAATCCGGTGCGAGGGATGTAACCTGAGGCATGTTTGTTTCTCCTTTGTAAATTTGTTTTGAAACTTAGACCCTTCCATACTATCGTCCAAGTCCCCGGAAGCAAATATTTTTTAGAATGATTCTAATTTTTTTTTCATTCTAAAAAATCGAAAGTCGGAACCCCGAATCCGCGGATTTGGATTTGAAAAATCGAATCGAATGGTATGAGTTCCCACATTTCTCTAAAAAAGAATCATTGTTTTCTTCTCAAAAAATACGGAGAGCAGAACGAAACTTCCTCAAAAAGAAACAGAAAAAATCCTGCAATTTAGTCGGACCTTCGGAACTTTTGCGGGAACTCACACAAAAACGCAAGCAAACGCCCGGATCCAGACAAGCCCCCCTCAAATGTAGGATCTCACACACTTCCAAAAACCGGGAAATCATAACAGAGAGCCAAAAAACGCCGTTTTCCATCCTCCTCTTGCCACGCAACATCGATGGATCCGGAACGAAAAATCGATTCAACAGTCTTCGAGAAAAACTCGGTTGGGAAATGCAGGATGATTTTCAGAATTCGATTCCTTTTTGAAAATCGATCTCGGGCGAGTCTGCGCATTTTTTTAAAATCTTAAACGTTTTCAAAACGCAGAACCGGGCTCTTTGCCTCAATCAGTGAAGCAACATTCGATCGGCCCGAAATAAAAAAAGTTTCGAATCACAATGTTGCATCGTAGGATGGAACTCAATGTTGCTCCTTGTGGTCGCAACATAAATGCGTCGATCCCTCGTCGAATCCCTCTCGCGGATTTTTGGTTCTAACAAAACTTGAGTTCAAAATCGCGTTTTGTCAAAAACAAGCCACCCGATCATTCATCATTGAATTTTTAAAAGATTTAAATCCGTTTTTTCGATCGTGAAATCGTCGTTATAGAGGTATCCGGAAAAAACGCAAACCGTCGTAAAAAGAAAAAGATCGCATTCCGAATCCGAACAAAAAACAATTCTTTGGAAAAATGGAAAACGGTTTTTAAAACGTATCGTTTCTAAAATTCAAATTTGAATCAAAATATACACAGCATGTTTAGCCTTTCAAAAAGCTCATCGTTTCCTGAAGATCCTTTGCAATCTGCAAAAGACTGATCGCGCTTCCGGCGATCTGTTCGGAATTTGCGGCACTGTTTTGAACGGTCACAGAAATATTGGAAACCGCATTTGCGGTTTCGGAAATCGCAATCTTTTGTTCTTTTACGGAGTTTCTGATTTCTTCGGATTTGGAATCCACCTGATCCACACCCAAACGGATTTTTTCTTTTTTTTCCTGCTGTAGTTCCATCGTAGAAACGATCTGGTTGGAAGATTCTTTAAGATGTTCCAAACCGCTCAAGATTTCCGCATAAACCGTCACCGAATTTTCCACGATCCTTCTTCCGGTTTCGATTTCCACGTTACTCGTCTTGATCAATTCTTCAATCGTTTTCGCGCTGGAATCCGTCTGTTCCGCCAGTCTTGTAATCTCGCTGGCCACTACGGCAAAACCTCTTCCGTGTTCCCCGGCCCTCGCAGCTTCGATTGCGGCATTGAGGGCAAGTAAATTTACCTTTTCAGAAATCTCTTTGATGATTGCCGTGATGGATTGCATCTCGATCGAACTCCCTTCGATCTTACCCATGCTTTCCGAAAGATCTCCCATCGTCTTCTTACCGGTATCCGTCTTCAGATACATTTCTGAAATTTTTTCCAGGGATTTGCGGATTGCCTCGCTCACATGGTTGATCATGCCTTCCAGTTCTCTCATTTCTCCGCTAAAGGAGGAAATCAAGGCATACTGAGATTCCGCGTTTCGATTTACGTATTCCATACCGGAACTGATCTCCTCAACCGAAGCGGAAATCTGTTCGATGGAAGCCGATTCGGATTGAGCGTTGGAGGAAAGATGATCTGCAGATTGGGAAAGTTGTTCCGAAGAAGTCACAATATTTTCCGAAAACGTAAGAATCGTGTTCAGCATTTCCTTGACCTTTACTTGAAATAGATGAAAGGAAATGAGAAGAAGATAGAGTTCGTCTTTCTTTTTAGAATCCTCTACAACTTCGACCGGGTGCGAAAAATCAGCATTCCCGATCGAGATACTCACAGTGTTTAAACCGCGCACCAGATGAATCGAATAGACCACCGCAATCAACAGAACATAAGTCAGAGTGACGCCGGAAAGAGTGAGAAAAATCACCCAACCAATCGCGTATTCCTTCTCTGCCTTTAAATAGATTGCATCCGTGATTCTCAACTGAACCTGAATCAATTCTTCGATCTTCTCGGTCACAGGATCGATTCTAGGATACAATCGTTCATCCGCAAACTTTCCCAAACTTTCTATATCCTTTGCCTGCATCATTTCCCGGGCTTCGGTGATGACGGCGTTGGAGTTTGTAAATAAAGGACCTAAGTCCTTTACAATCGCTTTTTCTTCCGCGACCAACTGTGTGGAACTGTAAGAAGTCCATTCTTTTTCGATCCCCAGACTCGCTTTGTCTAAATTACGAACCCCTTCTTCGGGAGTAAATGTGCCGCTTCTTACCTTATGAACACAATCAACGATATAAATCGCATAAAGATCGGAAATTTTTTTCAGTTGTTTTAAAGGAATCACACGATCTTCATAAATCGTTTCGATGTCATGGATTCGATCGCTGATATTGATCATGGCCAACACGGATAAAATGGCGATAGGAATTAAAACCGAACTGAAAAGAAGCAGTAACTTTTTTCGAATTCCGAGTCTTTGTATGTATAAGTAGATACGTTTCATAGATTTTGAGGCACTCAAGGTTAACTATTCTCATCAACTAGTCAAGTATTTTAGCAAAATGAATATATTTTATACAGAAACGACTCGATGATACGGACATTCGCTTTTTTAGAGAGATTCTAAAATAAAGCCTTCTTCGATCGTCTTTGTCGAAAACAAATTCTCGCTCTTACTCCGCTAAGATTCGAACGCAAGCGGTATCAGTTTGATTTTTTAAACAAAACGATTGCCTTTTGATTTTTCAAACGCCTTATAACAAAGAAACGATCCCGATACAAAGCATACCATTATTCGAAATCAGAGTTCATGATCAAAAGACGAAAGAGGAATTCAAAATAACACAAAATGAATTCATTCCATAATTAGAAAAGAACGATATCCGCCATTCTTCAGGATTGGTGAATGTTCAAAACAGAAATAAAAAGAAGTAAGAAATCCGAACGAAAGCTCACTTTCGATCAAATTTCGAGTTTGTTTGCTTTTTATAAAAACAAAAAATCAAACCGCTGGTTTTTCGTTTCTCAGATCTCCCCCAAACATGACGCCGACTGCATTCGGATAAAAGTCCTTCAAACCCTGGATCACAAACTCAAACGGAAACTCTTCAAAAACTCCTCTTTGATTTACGTATTCCATAAACTTCTTTCCCTTCTCATCATAAGAATGAAATACATTGTCCCTCTTTCCGTCGAAATCCAAAGGTTGCACACCAAATTTCTTACACAGATCCTGATCAAAAACCGGAGTTGCTTTCACCCAATTTTCATCAATTAGAATTTCTGCATATCCATGATACGCAAAAATACTCGTTCCCAAATATCGAATCAATCGTTCACTCGCGAGATGATTCACCACATCGGCAAATCCGATCCGTGAAGGAAATCCTAAACCCCGCGCAGCCGCGGCAAACAAAAGCGATTTTGGAATACAGTAATTCTGTTTGCTTTCAGCGATCACACTGGCTCTATAACTTTCTTTTTTATCGCTAACGTTATACGGATTGTAACGAATCTCGTCCCGAACACCCAGATACAATTTTTTAAGTTTTTCCAGCGGAGAATTTCCGGAAGACGTATATTTTTTTAAAAAATTTTGAATCGATGGAGATTGATAATCGAAGTAATAAGTGGGTTTTAGATACGATTCCAAGGATTGCATGGATAAAAACCTTCTCAATCTAAAGTCTTCATACATACTTTTCGATTTTGCGATCCGCGTCCACCGTTATCAACGGGAAAATCCTTCGTTTTTTACTGATAAAACGATCGGAAGAAGATTCTGAATAAAACACAGGGGCAAAATTTTGAATCCGATTTTCGCCCAAGACATCTTCCGAAAAATACGTTGTTTGTTCGACTTTTAAAGAATCTACTTAGAATTATTTTTTATTCTACAAAACTTGACAAATTCGAACTCGGTAGTTTCAAACATAAAAAACCGGGTCGAATCTAATTCAGTAATTCAGAGGAAAATAGTATGTATGAAATCCGTAAGGTGACTTTTTCGTTTCTCCTAATCGCGCTATCAACGTTTTTGTTTTTTGTAGCCTGTCAAGACAAGAAGAGTTCGGATCAGGAAGACGATCTCAAAACATTGGCCTTTCTTCTCAATTCCAATACACCTCTTGACCCGCTTTCCGCGGCAGATTGCACGGTTCCAGCCCCTACGTTCCTAAGTTTAAATCAAGCGACCACAACCTGCGCCAGTTGCCACAATCCGGGAAATGCAAACGCCGGTTTTGATATCACTTCGTATGCGTCCGTATTGAATCGTGTTGTCGTAAACCAACCAAACAGCAGTTTGATTTTTCAAAAAATCAATTCCGGATCGATGCGAGGTTTTAATAACAACAGCATCAACAAAGCGGTATTCTGTTGGATCCAAAACGGGGCCAATCCGTGATTTTAAAAAAAAGGAATTGGAATCGCATTCTACTTTTTGTTTTGTTTGTATTAACGCTATCCGTATACGATCTATTTGCGGAGAAAAGTTCAAAACTCTTAGAGCTTCGAGAAACAAACATACGGTTTATAAGCGAAGCGCCTCAGGAATCCATTTCTGGGGTGTTTACAAAAGCCGAGGGAAACGCGAACTTGGAAACCAAAAAAGTTTCCATTCGAGTCAACTTACAGGATCTCAGTGTTCCCAATCGTTTGATGAATCGTCACATGCACGAAAATTATCTGGAATCGGATCGTTATCCGATCGCTATTTTTGAAGGAAACATTTCCAAATGGGACCGCTCTAACAAGACTGTAATCATCGAAGGTGATTTTACCCTGCACGGAATTACAAAAAAAAATTTCAGAATCCAAGGCAACTTCGAAGAAAAAGAGAACGGATTTCTCATCAAATCGAATTTCGAAATTTTTCTTACCGATTTTAAAATCGAAATTCCTAAATTAGTGGTTTTGAAATTGAACGACAAAATACAAATCGCAACCTCTATCGTATGGCAAAACAAAGAATGAAATTGCCGGTTTACAAAGTTTGTTTTTATTTTTTTCTGATCGTTTGTTCCATTCCGCTCTTCGGTCAGGAACAAAGAAAATCGGCGTTTTTGGGAAGCAGTTTGATTCATATGCCGAGCACGGAGGACGTGGGCAAACAAGGTTTGGATTTTCGATTCAATCATCGATTCGGAAACGCGAAATCAACCTCTTATGATTTTTTGGGTTTGGACAACGGAGCGAATACGCAATTCTCTCTGGATTACGGAGTTACCGATCGGATCACGGTTGGAATCGCAAGAACCTCCGCCCAAAAAACATACGAAGCAAGGACTAAGATTCGTCTATTGACTCAAGAAGGAAATTTTCCCGTTACGATCAGTTTTTTTGGAGTATTTGGACAGGAAACGGAGGAACAAAAAAAAATCTACGGTCCTCATCTAAGACCCTCGACCGGATCTCCCGTGTATGACGGAGAACTGGAGAAAAAACTGAACACATACGAACTCACGGATCAAGATAGACAAAGCGGCATGGCTTCTCTCCTGATCTCACGCCGGTTTAGCGATTATTTTTCCCTTCAACTTTCTCCGATGTTTGTTCACAGAAATTACGTCAAGGATAGCGTTTCCAATGATAGAATGGGGCTTGACGTGTCTTTTCGAATCCACCTTTTCAAACGGTTGGATTTTACGTTTGGAACAATTTTGACTTCCAAAAGGGACTACATTGGGGATTCATATGCAGCCGAGGACAGAAAAACTAAGATCAACGGTGTGGAATATACTGCTGCCGAGGTAAACGATCTCATTTCAAAAGGAAGAGCGATAGACGCGGCGATCAACAACATTCTTCTTTCCAAACCCGTGGAATATATGTCCGTTCCTCTCAGCTTCGGAGTGGATTTTGAAACAGGGGGACATGTTTTTCAATTTTTCGTTACCAATAGTAGAACGATCGCCCATACTCAATTGTTACGGGGCGCTGACTACAATTATGATAAGAAAGATTGGACCGTAGGATTTAATATTCACAGATATTTTTCCTTAGAAAATACGGACAAACCGGCTTCGGAAAAAACAAATTGATGGGAAAATTTAGAAGTCTGTCTCAAAATCAAAATTGGTTCGCAGCGAAAGCTCAAAACCTTTTTTATTTCAAGCAAAATTGATTTCCGATTTAATTGTTCCGACAAACGGACTGCTTCGAAAAATGACTTGAAATCGGACTTAAAGCCCCTTCCCAAATAAAATACGCGAAGGGCTACTTCTCACAAAATCGAAAAAGATCATCCGCCTTTTGCCATCAGATATTTTTCCATAAACTCGCTGATATCCTTGATGTTCCGGTTGATCATCTTTCTGAGCTCCGGAGGAATGTTTTGTGACTTGATCACTCGATAGTAGTTGAGGGCGTTTTTAAGCATCTTACGTCTGGCGAATTCTTGAGCTTTTACAAGCATAGGTTTGTATTTATAATATGAGTATTCCATAATACTGTAATTCTTAGAGAGCTTAAACGCGTGGGGAATCTTATCAAAATCATAAGTAAGCGTTAAAAACGGAGCATCATCCACTTCTGGAGGTTTTAGTTCCAGAATCCCGTGAATCATTCTCGGTTCCTCGTCCTTGGCCCCTCCCGATTCTTCCCCTTCCCCCCTCTCCTTGTCCTCTTCGTCAAACGGTTCGAGACCGCCTTCTAAGAGTTCGATTTCAGGAGCGTCTTCATCGGCACCGGGAGCAGGTGCTAAGTGAGGAATTTCCGGAGTCGATTCCTCCGTTTTCTGATACACGGGATCGGGAAGACCTATTTTAGGAAGTTCTAATGGTTTTAGATCTTGTTCCGAACTTGGGGAAGTGGCCGAGGATTCCGTTGGGCTCTCCCTCGGCGCAGTAGGAGAAGTGCTCGTAGAAGGAGTTTCCGATTCGGCGCGAACCGTTTTATCCTGAGGTTCCGGAAGACGAATCGGTACAAGCTCTATTTTTGGAACAACGGGGGTTAAGAATGGAGGAAGATCATCTTGATAGGAAGAAGCCTCCGACCAATCGGAATCCCCGGGCTCCATGGACCTTTGCGATTCCGATAGATTTTCTCTTTCTTGTTTTTTCTGCTCTTCTTTTTGTTTGAGATAATCGTCTCTGAGTTTAAAAAGATCCTCTTGCCTCCGATCAATCTCTCCTCTTCGATCCTTCCGATTGGGATCTTGACCGCGACGCTCCCCTCCGGATCGTCTACTTTCCCCGGTTCTGCGATCGACCAATGGAAGGTCTTTGAACTTCTCCCAATCTTCGGAAAAAAATGTATCCTCGGGAAGATCCATTGCATTCGGATCCAGAGGTCCTCGGGCAGATGAAGGTTGTTGTGATGGGGAATCATATCCTCTGTCGCTAGTAGAACCAGCCCCACCTGTGAAGGCGTTCCCGGAAGGCCCCCCACTATGTGTCTGCGCGCCGCCATTTCCTCCCCCGTCAACGGAGCCTGTAGAACCTTCTCCGAAAGTCCCCTCGCCACCGGATCCAGAAGAACCACCCGGAGCACCTTCGCGAGCACCGGATGCTCCTCCAGGGGCAGCACCGCCCGCCGCGCCGCCGGAGCTACCACCCGAGGGAGTTCCTACAACACCCCCAGAAGGTAAAAAGGAGGTCGGGGTTGAACCAAAAGAATCCGAACTCGGTGCTGGGATGTTTCCAGGCGGCAAGGAGGGGCCGGGGCTAACGATATGATACGATACGGGTCCCGGGGTAAAACCTCCGGGTGGAATCAAAGGCCCCGGGATCGCACCCGGATCCATCGGAGAGAGCGGTAGAGAAACTGGATTCCCAAAACCCTTGGAAATGGTATCTCCCAGAGATTCACTGATATCCTTAATGGCTCGAACAAGATCACCGAGAGGAATCGGCGGTCCCTCGTAATTCTCCGGACTATAAACATCCTCTTCATCGCTTTCCAGATGATCTTCGATTTGATCGATATTTTCTTGGATCTTTCCCTGAATCTCCTGATCAGGAACACGCGTTTTGGTTCTTTTATAAATTTCTAATGCACCGTTGTAACTCTCCTTATCTACAAGGGCTTCTGCATTGATGAGAGGGCGTCGATGATTCGCAAATTTAGAATTATTACGAATGATATCATCGACTTTATTTTTAAGGTCTAATTTAGTTTTTTTGCGCAGACCTGGAAATGGATCTTTGTGTTTTTTAGGATCTTCTGCGCCGACTTCCTGGCCTGCCCCCGCCTTCGAGAGTATAGGCGAAGACCCGACACTGGAAGGAGGAGCGCCCCCTTTGGTTGCAAGAGGAGACACCCCGCCTTGAGAAACAGGAATTTCTTTGCCTCGGTCGTTCCGAACGGAAGAATCAGGTGCTGAACCGGAACCACCCCCGGATTTTCCCGATCCGGTGCCGGAATCTTTAGAATCCGACTTATCACGAAAAAGAGTATAGGCGCCCGCTCCCGCAGATAAAAGGCCTAACATAAATAAGAGGAAAGTGGTCATGTGGGAAGCTACTGTTCTTAAAATCGACAAATCATAGTATGTTTCTTGAACCCGTTCGGACTTCTTTTTGTAATTGACGCCATGGATGTATAGTATATTCCTGACTTATGAAAGCTTCGGTTCGGGCAAACTTAAGTTTTGGATCCAGTCCAGACAATCCGGACGGACTTCAATTGAAAATCACCTTTGACGAAGATACACAATCCGCGTATGGTGATTTCACTTGTCCGGAAAAGTTTCAAGGTCAACCGGATGTAATCCATCCAGGGATTATATCTACGATCTTAGACGAAATCATGGTCAAAATCAATGAAGCCATGAATTTCAAAACAACCACTGGCGAACTCACGATTCGTTTTTTACAACCCGCTTTTGTCAATCAACCCCTTCACCTGCGTGGATGGTTTGTAAAAAAGAACAAAAAAGTAATCGAAAACAGAGCGGAAATCGAAAACGAAATTGGAAAGATCGTAGCCCGTGGAAAAGGCAAGTACATCGAAATAGACGACTGACCTTTCTTTCGAAATCAAACCGCCGATGTGGTGAAACTGGTAGACGCAGTGGATTCAAAATCCACCGGGGGCAACTCTGTGTCGGTTCGAGTCCGACCATCGGCAAAATTTAAATCTTTCTCTGTAAACCACTGGAGACAATTCTATGTCGGTCCGAGTCGCCCCATCAGCTAAATTTTAAATCTTTCTCGCTGCAATTGATTCAAAATCCACCGCGGGCAACTCTGTGGCGGTTCGAGTCGCCCCATCGGCCAAAATTTAAGCCCCCAAACGAACCACCAATCTTCAGTTCCAATCGCTCATTAAACGGGTCCGTACAAAATGAGAGAATCAAAAGCGGAACATTGGTTTCTAACCTGTTCAAAAATCCAGAAAATTTCTAAATCTTTCTTTTTTCCAAGTAAACGCAAAATCTACCGAAACAATTTTGTGTGGTCCCTGAAGTTTCTTGTTGGAACGATCCTTTTTGCAGAACCGAAATCTCAGCTTTGATCAAATGATTCTGCCAAATCCAATTAAACACATCTTCGGAAAATGAACCATTTGACCCGCAGTGCGACCCTGTTTTGCAATTCGCCGAGCACTCCCAAAGAGCAAGCGTTGAGTTCAGAGGGTAAAACATTGAATTCTCGTGAGCATTGCGTTAGGTCTTTCCGGAGAACGAAGAGTTAAATTCATTTGTCGATCTCTCCCCATTGAAAACAAAGATTCACTTATAAAAAAGAAAAGTAGGAACTCATACATTTATAAATTCGACAAACCTAAGATCCCCGTAAGTCAAATCAACAGTTTGAAACAAATACATTTATCGACAAAACCCTGTGGGAACTCCCCGATTCATTTTCTCAAACCGTAATTCTTAGCAAACAATCCCGGAAATGTAGGAACTCCTAAATTTTCCGTCTTCGGCAAAAGCTTTCTTGCCTTTTGTCTTTACAACAAATACACTTATAAACAAACCCCTGTGGGAACTCCCCTGTTCAGGAATTCTATCCCTTATTGGAAAACATTTTTGTAAAAATCGGATTCCGATCCTTACTCGCATAAATTTCCACAATACAACAAGCAAACACGACAAAGGCGAGAATAAAGGACACACCCGCCCCCCCTTGAAAACCAAGAACGGAAATATGAGAACCGATCGCGCCGATCATAATCACACCTGCAATCATCGCTCCCAACCAGCTCGTCTGAGGAATCAACAACAAGAACACCACCGCCATTTCAGCAAAACCGACGACATAACGTCCGAAAGGTTCCGCATCCAAAGCCGAAAACGTCGCGATTGATCGATCGGCTCCGGATAATTTGAAATAAAACGCGGGGGTTAAAATAGCGACCGCGATGAGACGTACCGTCCAATCTAATACTTTTTTCATAGACTTTTTCTCCACTTAGGGTCCATATTCTAACGATTTAAGAATGTCTCGCAAGGAATTTTCTCAGAAAATCGGAACGATTCTTCCCAAGAAAAAAGAAAGGATTTTGACGAATCAAAATCCGAAGGAGTCAAAGACGGTTTTGATAGCCGATTTACAAAATAAAACGGTTATCAAACGTTTTTCAGTTTGCCATTTCGTTTCAATGCGTCTTCGAAAAAATCTTTCTCAATCTGATCCACCGCTTTTAAGATTAATTTCATCTCTTGATTACTCAAACCGCGAAAGAGTTCTTCACCTTTTTCTAATATAGAAAGACCAAGACGAATTCCTTCCACTTCCTGTTTTGTGTATACTTTTGGTTTACTTTCCATCTTGACGATGACGGCCTTCATCATTGCCACGATCTTTTGCAAAAAGTCGCGGTTCGAAAGGGTCTCAAACAATCTAACGATATCAATTCTAAACTGATCCGCTTCTCTTTTGGGAACTTGACAAAGAATCCGATCAAAGACCGGACCTTCCTCGGGACGATTTCCTTTTCTTAATTCATCCTTGGTAAATTCGAACATCAAAGCCTCAAAACGATGCGCGGTAAGATAAGAATTTAACGCCGCAAATCCCGTTTTAAAAGCCGCACCCAAATGTTTTCCAAAACTAAACGCAGCGACCCCCAAGGAACCGATCAAACCGAATACCTTGGAAGGACTGTGAACAAAACCGGCAAGGGATTGAAACGCGCCGTCCAACAAAACCCTTCCTTCGTATTCAGGATATAAAAGTTCTAAAAAATATTTCAACAGAGTATCGATCGTGGACCTCGGAATCGATTGCAATTCCGGATAACGTTCCAAATTGGGTGCGGAATATCTCTGAATCAAGAAGGAACGATAGGCACGGATCAAAATCGGAAAATCCGGATCCTGGAGAAAATTTTTCATACTTCCGGAAGAATCCGATTCTAATGTCTCCCGTAAACTAGAAAACGATTAGAGTTTAAAGTTGGATAAAAACTGAATCGCGGCATCCGCAGGCAGAGGTTTACTGTAAAAGTACCCCTGCCCCTTATCACAACCTTCCTTCTTCATGAGCTCTCCGACTTCCAGCGTTTCAATTCCTTCGGCGACCACTGTCATTCCCAGCTTATGACCAAGATCAATCGCAGCTTGACAGATAAAAAGTGCTTCCTTGTCATACGGCGCCACACTTACAAAAGAACGATCGATTTTAAGCTCCGTAAACGGATAACGATGAATTTGTTTAAGAGAAGAATAACCGATTCCGAAGTCGTCTACCGAAAGCCCGATCCCTCGAATTCGTATCCGTGTAAGAATATCCAATGTGGAAGTGATATTTTCCAACAATTGGGTTTCCGTAACTTCTACGATCAGTTGATTGTTTTTTAAACCAAAACTTTCGATCATCTTGGAAATGGTTTCCGGAAGAATCAACTTATTGAGACTCACAGGAGAGATATTGACCGCAACCGCGATGCCTGGAAATTCACGATTCCAAATCGAACACTGCCTAAGCGCTTGCAGAATGAGTTTTTCAGTCATAGCATCCATCAAAGACGGATAACTTTCCAGAGTGGGGATAAAAGAATCCGGAAAGATCAAACCACGATCCGGATGAGACCAGCGAACCAAAGATTCGAAACTGGAGACCTTACCGGTTTTGAAGTTGATCTTAGGTTGATAAAAAAGCAGAAACTGCTCATCCCGAATCGCAATCTCAATTTCTTCCGGCGAAATTGCGGAATCCGCCTCTTTAGCCACTCTCTTTGTGGAAAAACTTCCACTCGCGGTTTCATTTTTTTTATCGGATATCAATCCGGTAAGAACTCTTTGATATTCTTGGATTCGAATCGGCTTTTCCAAAACTCCGGAAATTCGCAAACCGTATTGGATCGCCAAAGCTTCGGCGCTTTGCAAAACGCGACGATCGGCTCCGCTGATTAAGATTACTGATACGGCTAATTTTTTTCCGGAAAGCATACGCAAAACGTCCACGCCGTCAACTCCGGGAATCATTAAATCCAGTATAATATATTGTGTTTGTTCGCTCAGTCTTTCAAAAAAGTCATCGGCCTTGTAAGTAATCGTGACTTCGAAACCGCATTGTTTTGCAAGATCACCGAGAATTCCAGCGATCTCTTCTTCATCGTCTAGAATCAGTAAGTTTGGTAAAGTGCTCTGATTCATAGGCGGCTAATTTAATTTCTACCGAAATGAGACTCAAGAGATTTTCTGGAAATAGGCCATTGGATTTTCAAGGAATTTTCATTTTCCCAGTCATCCCTTAGGAAGCTAAAATCGTAGATTATAAGCTTAGAATTCGATTTTTTCATATCTAAAAGTAACTCCTTCCATTCTTGAAAATCTTTTTTCCACATCTCGGAAATACAAATTAGATCTTCATTTTTCAAACCCGGAAACGACTTTAGTTTTTGCAAATCATTCACCCTCAAAACCGAATGTCCCAAACTCTCTAAATAATAGGACACCAAACTCGAAACCGGCCCTTCCTCGCAAAAATAAATTATCGTTTTGGAAATAACTTGCAATGTCTTTTTATCGGAATCCGGATTGGATTTAAAATTCTGAACGGGAAAAAAAAGCAAAAAGTCGCTCCCGACCCCGGAATGCGATTCGACAAAAATCCTTCCACCGCATCGTTTTACAAATCCGTAAATCATGGAAAGACCAAGCCCCGTATTTTTCCCCTTTGATTTTGTGGTAAAAAAAGGATCGTAAATTTTTCCCTGATGTTCCTGATTCATTCCGGATCCGTTGTCCCCAACTCGGAGTAAAAAATAATCCCCTTTTCCCAAATCGCTAAATCCCCCCTTTTTTTTGGAATCGATTGTGATGACGAAAGTTTCGAGAAGAACTCGCCCACCATTTTCTTCGATGGCTTCCTTCGCATTTTGTAATAGATGGGAAAGAGTATTTGCGAATTCAATTGGATCGATCGGAAAAATATTTTCTCCGATACTCAGATCAAATTCCATCTTTACGTTCTCCGGAAACAAATCTTTGGAGCTCGTTAAAAAATCTGATATCAAAGAATTCGGATCACTTTGTATCGGATTGAGGAATTGTTTTCTGGAAAAGTTCAATAATTTCTTATTTACATCCGCCCCTCTCATAATTGCGTTTTGTGCGGATTGAATCCGACTCAAAACGGCGGGTTGTTCCTTACACTGCATCTCCAAAAGATCTAAATTGGCGATGATGATATTCAAAAGATTGTTAAAATCATGCGCGATGCCTCCGGAAAAACTTCCGATCGCATCCATTCGAATCGTTTCGACTTGATAGGAATCTTCGGATAGATTTCGTTTTTTGTTTTGACTCGGATCTTCCAAAATTCGTTGAACCGATAAAAGCGCTTTTGATAAATTGCGCGCGGAAAGATTCCGTTTTTCAATACAATCCGCAAACCCGGATCGAAACGCGATCGATTTCAATTCTTCTGCGGACAATCCGGATATCAAAATCGCCGGAACATCTCCTAATAAAGAACGGATCTCTGCGAACAAATCCATTCCGGTATACGATCCTAAAAAATGATCTATTATAAAAATGTCATACTGAAATGAGTTATTTTTCAATTCATCCAGAGCGCTCTGAACGTCCTTAAAACGAAAAATAGTATATTCCGGATAAGGAATGTCTTTCAAATACTCTTTTAAAAGAATAAAATCTTCCTCATCATCCTCTACAAGAAAGACAGAAACTACATCCTTAATATTATTTACGGGCAACGGGAAGCTCCACAATTTCGAGCCAGTATTCTCCCAGCGTGCGGATCGTTTCCATAAACGCGCTGAAATCGACAGGCTTTCGGATAAAAGAATTCGCACCGAGATCGTAAGTCTGAAGCATATCCTCCTCCTCTCTGGAAGTAGTGAGAACGATGACAGGGATTTTTTTAAGTTCGGGAATCGATTTGATGGTTCTAAGAGCCTCTCTTCCGTCCATTTTAGGCATATTCAAATCCAATAAAATAAAACCCGGTTTCGGATACTTTAAAGAATCAGAATATTCTCCTTTATTTTGAAGAAATTCAAACAACTCCTCTCCATCTTTTACGAAATGCAGCGGATTGATGAGATTGTTCTCCCGAAAACCGTCTCTCATCAAAAGACGATCGTCCGGATCGTCTTCGGCTACAAGAATGTGGATTGAATTTTGGTTTTTTGTTTCTAAATTCATAAGATTTTAAACGGCCTTTAGGGATCCCGGCAAGTCCACATAAAACGTAGAACCGCTACCCAAAACACTTTCGGCGTAAATTCTTCCTCCGTGTAGCTCTATTATTTTTTTACAAACCGCGAGTCCGATTCCGTTTCCCTCAAATTCTTCCCGACTATGAAGTCTCTGAAAGAGCGTAAAGATCTTATCTCCGTGCTTTTTGTCAAAGCCGATTCCGTTGTCAAAAAAAGTAATTCGGATCCAGCCGGTTTCTGTCGGATGCGAAACACATTGGATGATGATCTCCGGAATCTCCTTTTTGTTAAATTTGATTCCATTCTTGATTAAGTTCTGAAATACCATTCCTATCTGAACCGGATCACACCAAACAAAACCGATTTCGGACTCGAGCACTTTTGCGTTTTTTTCTTTGATATAAATTTCCAAATCTCCGATCGAATCCTTGAGGATCTTATTCAGATCCACATATTGAAACGGTTTCGATTTGCTTTTAATTCTGGAATAGGACAAAAGCCCTTCTATCAAATTGGACAGTCGATCCGCGGAAGAGGACATCCTGTGCAGATAATCGATCGACTCCGGATCCAGAGCTAAAGACTTTTTAACAAGCCTATCCCCGAACGCCATGATCTTTCGAAGCGGCTCCTGAAGATCATGCGAAGCGATAAATGCAAAGTCTTCCAAATCCGCGTTGGATCGTTTCAGTTCTTTGGTAAGATTTTCCAGTTGAATCTGAGTTTTCTGAATCTCTGTGATATCCTTACCGGTTGTATAAATAAGACCGTTTTCTTTCGAAAACGTAACCTTCCACAATATACTTTTGATGTCTCCGTTTTTTGCAACGTATCTGAGAGTGAAGGAAATATTTTTTTTATCTCTACGAAAGTCCTCTCTCAACTTGAGCATCACTTCACGATCCTCCGAATATACGATATCCGCGAGATCCTTTGATTCCAAATCTTGATGGGTATAACCCAAAACCTCTTCCCATGCTTGATTTCGCTCGATCACCTTTCCATCCAACGTCGAAATTTGAAACATGTCCCCTGATAATTTAAAAAACTGATCTTTTTCCTCTTCGGTTTCCTTGTTTTTAAATAAAATCTCTACTTGATCCGCAATCAATTCGAACATTTGAATATACAAATTTCCAGAATCTACTTCCAATGGTGTACAAAATTCGATTACATAACTTTCATGCCCCGTTTTTAACGGAATCCCGATCCAAGATTTGATTCCAGATTGTATTGCTTGATCGGTTCTTTTAAATTCCGACTCTTTTTGCACATCCTTTGAAAATAAAATTTTTCCGGTCGAAAAGACCTTTCCGATCATTCCCTCCATGGGCGAAAATTTTGTTTCAAAGGACAAAATTCGATAACGTAAAAATATCGAATTCGTAGAAAACCATGGGGAATGATCTTCCAATATGAGTTCGTTGTTATGATATCTCCAAGTCTGCGCGAACTTCCAAGAAGTTGCGCTGCAAATCACATCAAACAAAATTTCGAACGATTCCTTTAGGCTGTTTGCTTGCGGAATTCTTACCGATATTTCTCGAAGAACGTTTTGTTCTGTTTCTCTTCTTCGTTTTTCTGTGATATCTCGAAAAAAAACAGAAAGGCCTTCTTCAAAAGGAAAGAGTCTGAATTCCGCCGTATTCCCGGTCGCTTCCATCCTATATTCGAAAAAAATCGGTTTTTTGGAATTTACTGCAAGTTCGTATTTTTCCTTAAAAAACAAAGCGTTCGAGCTTGTATAAAGATCCCAAATTTTTTTACCGATTAATTGCTCTTTCGTTTTTCCTAACATAACGAGAGATTGTTGATTGGCTGAAATAAATCTCCAATCTCTGGAAAGAGCGAAATATCGATCGGACATACTTTCTATGATCGATTGTTTTTCGGCACGATTTTGTTTTAAGGCGTAATTTGTTTCTATCGTATCCGAAACGTTCGTAAGAGTTGCCAAGATCGCAAAGGAATTTCCGTACGGAATTTGATTGGAGGAGATTTTCATATACAGGATTTTGTTATCCCTTCTACAATGCCTCCAAATTCCTCTGGATTGAATCCCCGGTTCCTTGGAATAATTTCGAATCGTAGTCTCCATTTCCGCCCTGTCTTCTTCGGGGCGAATTTCAAGAAGATTCATAGAGGAAAATTCTTCACGAGAATATCCGTAAAGATGAATCGCCGCGTCGTTTACACAAAGAAATCTTAATGTATAAGAATCGAATACGAACGCCGGCTCCGGGAGTTTATAAAAAATAGAATCGATCGGAACGTCCGGATTCGAATCCGTAAATTCCCCTTCCCTGGCCAAAATTTCAAACGTATAAAGACGATAATCGGAATCTTTTTCGGGAAACACAGATTTCCAAAAAAAACTTAGAATATAACCTTCCGCAAATAAGGTGTTAAAGTATTCCGAATCTTCGATATGTCTCGTAAGGATATCTTCCGTAAATTCGGCATAGTTCCGAATTCTTCCATGGAGATGAAATAAAAAAGAGGAAAAACCGTTCGGGATCTGTTGATACTGGCGAAATTCCCAAAAACGGAAACATTCCTTTGAAAATAGGATTTTTCCGGTTGTACGTTCCTCGAGAATACAAATCTGATCGTGAAAGGAAGTAATCTCATCTGCAAATTCTTCCAAGGATGTGATTTCGGATGGCCGCATTCTGTTATCAAAAGAGGACAATAGTAGACACCGGCGGAAAATGATTTCAATGAAAAAATTAAGGATTATGAATTTAGTTTTTTCTTAATTTCGGTTTTCCAGGCGTGAATATTCTTTTTTGCGGTCTCATATCCGATATCATACAACTTCTGAAATTGATCCCAATCAAAGGTGGAGTAACCGCTCACCGGCAACTCTATATAAAGATCGGATGTCTCTTTTGTCCGATTCAAGGTATTTTTACTCGATAACATCATAGAACGCATCATGATCTCGGCAAATCCGGTATACTTTGTCTTTAAGGTCTGTCTTTTGAGATGGTAAAACAAAAGATTGAAAAAGGAAGGCCCTTCGCCGTGATACTGAAGACTTAGCAAATGATGATACATCAGATCTTTGTCGAGTTGTGCGCCGCCGCCAAGATCCACTGAGATCAAAATTCCCGCTCCCTTCTCCTTCAAGATAGATCCCGGGAGGTTATCGAGCAAACCTCCGTCCACATACAATTCTCCGGATTCGGAATACGGTGGAAAAATTCCAGGAATGGAAGTGCTCGATCTTACTGCTTTCCACAAAAGTCCTCTGTCAAAAACCTTTCGCTCAGCTTTGGTCAAATTTCAGGCGATCGCATAAAACGGAATCGGAAGTGTCTCGATATTTCTATCTTTAAAAAATTCATGGATCGCACCCGAATATCTTTTACCACGAACAAGAGAAACAAAAGGAAATGTAAAATCTCCGAGTATGTTTCGATCCAACCAAAAATTTCGGATGAGGGGAAGAATGTCCGAAGAGCTAAGACCCATCGCAAACAAACCGCCCATAATCGCGCCGGCGCTTGTTCCGGAAATCATATCTACAGGAATATCGTTTTCTTCAAAACATTTGAGAAGACCAAGATGTGCAAATCCCTTCGCTCCGCCTCCCGATAAAGCAATTCCGATACTTTTGCCCGTCAGTTTACGAGAGAGTCTCCCAAAATCGGCGACCACATCTTTTCGTATGATCGAATGAGAGATCGTTGGAAATTCCTTTAAAATGGATTCGATCTTTTTCCAATTTGTAAAAAAAGAATCGATCAGAAAAACGAGTTCTTTTTGGATTCCGTTAGGCAATATCGCGTTCACGGTCTTTAAGTCTGTACAGTAATAGTATTCCCCTTACAATTCTTCTGAAATAAATTGACTAATCTTCTGAAGTTAAATCCTCGTTCTTTTCGATTTTGTATGTAGTGATAATATTCACCTGATGACCTAACAAATTGAAGACGAAAACATCAACACAACCTAACTGAACCGCCTTAAATACGAATCCTCAATAGCTTTTGAAAGCTCATCGCCTTTAATAAACCAATTTTCGCCGTATTTTGGACTTACATCGAAATAAAAGTCTCCAAAGCCCATGCGACTTCGTTTCCGTTCGAGTCGTTCATTCTGGAAATGCGTAAGATGTTTTAAAATGGAACGCGCGCAGGTTTTTGAGAAGCTTTCGATTGGAATCCGGGTGATTCATAGTTTAGTTAGTCGTTAATTTTTCGGCATTTCCAGCGATTACTATGTCCGCTTTGTCAAGCCGAAATCAGTCCTTTTTTAATTGATAAAAATCCTTCCCGCTCGAACCGCACTAGAAAACTCTTTACGAAATCGACGTCGCTTTCCGACCGCAGATTTGATCTTTTTAACTTTACCGGTTGACCTCGATGGAAATCGATTCCATAAAGGAAAGGGACCGAAACGGAACCCGATCGAACATATATTATACACTCATAATGCAATTTACGATACGAGATTTTCGATTTGAAAGGAAGTGATTCTTGACGATCATAAAGTCAGACAAAGAATATATATCCCAAGGTCAAACCTCCGAAGAAGCCGAATTAAAACTGAAACGATTCGGGGCGAACGAACTCAGTACGCATAAACCTTCCTTTTTCAAGGACGTCCTTTCAGTGATCTCGGAGCCGATGTTGATTTTGCTAATCTTGTGCGGAACCGTATACGGACTTTTAGGCAACTTGGACGAAACGGCAATGTTGTCCGTCGCCGTAATTGCCGTGATTTCAATTACGATCTATCAGAAAAACAAATCCGAAAAAGCTCTATCCTCCTTAAAGGAACTTTCACCGCTGCGAGCAAGGGTGATCCGAGACGGAAAAATCGGCGTCATACCATCGCGAGAAATCGTCCCGGAAGATATCATCATCCTTCAAGAAGGGGACCGAATTCCCGCTGATGGATCTCTGATCTTCTCCTTAAATCTAAACGTCGACGAATCCCTTCTCACGGGAGAATCCGACGGTATTCCAAAAGAAGCCGACGTGAACGTTCCAATTTCCTCAATGAATCGAAAGTGCAGAGTATTTGCGGGAAGCACGGTTCTTTCCGGAGAGGGCGTTTTCCTGGTGACCGCAACGGGTAATCACACCGAAATCGGAAAAATCGGAACTGAACTTCGGCAAATCGCCCAATCGGAAAGCCCGCTTCAAGCCGAAACGAAAAGGTTTACGATCGTATTCTCTTTGTTTGCCGGAATACTATGCATTTTTCTAATATTAGGATTCGGCTATAGAACTGGACGCTGGTTGGAAGCGGTTCTCGCGGGATTGACCTTTTCCATGGCAGTTTTACCGGAGGAAATTCCCGTAGTGTTGAGTGTCTTCTTTTCCTTAGGTGCGTGGAGAATTTCAAAAATCGGAGTATTGACAAAAGAATTGAGCGCGATCGAGACGTTGGGCGCAGCGACGGTGTTATGCGTCGATAAAACCGGAACGCTTACCGAAAACAAAATGAAAGTGCGGGGATTATACTGCGACGGGGAATATTTAGAATGCGATTCCAAACTTACTGCAATCCCGGAATCGTTTCATCGGCTTTTGGAATTCGCTCTGCTCGCTTCTAAAAAAGATCCTTATGATCCGATGGAAAAGGCGATTCAAGAACTTGGCATCGAGTTTCTTTCCGGCACGGAACACATTCATTTCGACTGGGAACTAAAAAAAGAATATCCGTTATCGCCGAAACTGATGGCCCTGAGTTATGCATGGTTATCCGATGAAACCGTCGAAACGCTTTCCGTCGGAGCGAAAGGAGCGCCTGAGGCGATTTTCGATCTTTGTCATTTGTCCCAAGAACGAATCCGCGAATTGGAAAATGTAGTCGAAAGATATTCTTCGAAAGGATTTAGAATCCTGGGGGTCGCGAAATCGAACGTATCAAAACGGAAGCTTCCCGAAGATCAACACGATTTGAATTTCGAGTTTTTAGGTCTTGTACTTTTAGAAGATCCCATCCGAGAATCCGTTCCTAATTCCATTTCCGAATGCAAACGCGCGGGGATTAAGGTCGTTATGATTACGGGAGATCACGCGGGAACCGCCAAGTCGATTGCAGATCAAATCGGCCTTGACCGTTCCGATTCGGTTCTCAGCGGAGACGAGTTAGAATCGTTAAACGACTCCGAGTTGACGTCGCGTTTAGGCGACGTTCGTATCTTTTGTAGAATTCTTCCGCATCAGAAGCTAAGACTCGTCCGTTGTTTTCAGAACAAAGGAGAGATCGTTGCAATGACAGGAGACGGCGTGAATGACACACTCGCGTTGCAAGCGGCGCATATCGGGATCTCCATGGGAAAGAGAGGTACGGACGTAGCCAGAGAAGCTTCGGATCTGGTCCTCTTGGATGATAATTTTTCATCGATCGTAAAAGCGGTCCTATTGGGAAGACGGATTTACGAGAATATTCGAAAGAGCGTCTCCTACATTTTTTCCGTTCATATCCCGATTATCGGAATGTCCATCCTTCCCGTGTTTACGGGAGATCCGATTTATTTTTTTCCTGCTCATGTCTTATTATTGGAATTAATTATAGATCCTGCATGTACTCTTGTATTCGAAGGCGTGGATGCCGGCAGACATATCCTTGATTCCCCTCCTCGAAAGAGAAACGAAAACTTGATCAGTTTTCGCGGCTTATCTCTCAGTTTATTCCGAGGCGGTTTGATTCTCGCCGTGCTCGTGCTGTTCACCTTCTGGGGAAAATACGAACATTGGACTTACGAAAAGATCCGTGCGCTTGGCTTTATCGGTTTAGTCTCCTCGAATCTGGCAATGATTCTGATCCATCTTTCGGAAGAAGTCCCTTTTTATAAAATTCCGTTTCGAAACAATTTCGTCACCTATTGGATCATATCGCTGACGATTCTTCTATTTGTGATCATCTTTCAGGTTGATCCTCTCAGAAAGCTTTTCGGTTTCGAAGTAATTCCGTTCGGCGAAGTCCTTGGCGCGATTTTAGTCGGTTTAACGGCAAGTTTCGTATGGGAATTAAAGAAAATAATTTTTCGAAATAAGACAATCAGAACCTAAAATCGTTTATTTAATTATCGACAAATACATATTGTTAATTTCAGATATATAAATATGAGGAAGAATCAAGGAATAGACCCCCGTATCCAGGAATTTCTCGCCGCTTTAGCGAGCGAGACACGCCTAAATCTTCTTCTTTCTTTTGCGGATGGCAAAGAAAAGACAGTTGGAGAATTGGTCGAACTTTCTGGATTGGGACAATCCACGATTTCTACCCATTTAAATCAGTTAAAAAAAGGCGGGATCTTGATTCGCAGAAAATCCGGGAAAGAAGTCTATTATAAACCCGACCGCGAACGGATCTTGGAACATATTTCCAAATTAACTTCTTATCTTCGAGGTTGCTGCTGATTTTTTTCTGTTTATTATATCGTTAATTCTAGATATTTAGGAGTATGCAAATATGATGCTTTTTAAACAAGGCATTCGATACGTCGGATTCCCGATTCTTTTTCTTTCGTTTTCAACGATTCTCATTCGAAATTTGGGGAATCTGTGGATCGCATACACAACTCTTTCACTTTCGGTTTTGATGGGAATGATGCTCGAAAGATTCATCCCTTTTGAAAAGACATGGAACGAATCGGATTCCGATTCGAAATCCGATTTATTTTTTTTCGTAATTCAACCGATCGTTGCGCCCTTTGCAGGTGTCGTCGTTGCGGTAATCGTTCACCTATCTCTCTCTGTATTCGGCGGATCGGCGACTCACTTAGGCGGCTCGTCCCTATGGTTTCAAATTTTGATTGGAATGTTTTTTTCCGGTCTAATTCCCTATTGGATTCATCGTTTCTCACATGCAAGAGACGGTTTTCTCTGGAGAGTTCATTCGATTCATCATTCTCCGAAGAGATTGTATTGGATGAATGCGTTTCGATCGCATCCTATCAATACGATCTTAACTACCGGAGGGGTTTTACTTCCGGCGCTACTGTTGGGATTACATCCTGGCGCAGTTTTGATCGTGGGAATGCTGAATAACTTCGTATCGATCTATAACCACATGAACATTGATTTCCGTTTAGGAATCTTAAATCGAATCTTCAATATGAATGAGTTGCATAGATGGCACCATTCGAAAGTTCCTGCGGAGGGAAATAACAACTACAGTTCGGGTGCGTTCGTATTTTGGGATATTCTCTTCGGTTCGTATTATCTTCCTCAAAAAGAAATGGACGCGAATTTAGTCGGATTATTCGAACCTGATAAATTTCCGGCAAAATCGATCTTAAAACAAATCCTGTTTCCCATTTGCCAGTGTTTTTAGATACAGATAACTTTCTACAAATAGCAGAAGCTGAAAGACCTAGTGGAAACAGTTCAATCGATTCGATTAGAAGGAACGAGAACACCCACAACGGTAATTTTAAGTGTTCTAATGGAGTATCTTTCGTTAATGATACCTGGCCATTGCACTTAGAACAACGAAGAACATTCTCTCTCGTAGAAATACCTTTCGTAAGAGGAATTTTACAGTGAGGACAGTTCTTAGGATAACATTGGGTGATGAGGTTTTTAGTGAGTTCTGTATAATAATCGAGATTGAGATGAGGGAACTTGGAGTTAAAACGATGTTTAGTGGTCGGTTTAGGTTGTTTCGCCGCGAGTTTATGAGGCTTTAATGTGTTGGGATCGAAGGTGAGTGAGGATCCTTTTTTACAGGGAACAGTGGGCAAGAAGGTGGGGCCCAAAACATTCCGGAGAAATGGATGGGTTCCGCTTTTTGCAGGGTGTGGAATGGTTGAAAAGGATCCTCACTCGCTCACGATTTGAAAGTAATTTCCGTCTTTCCAATTTTCATATCGGGACCAGTTGATTTTTTTGCCGATCGGGATATAAGGAGAATCCGAATTTTTAAGTTTGATCCCGTGAGTCAAAGAATAGATACCCGCCGCGAGCGAAATGGCTACGTCCTTTTTTCTTTTTGTCATAAGAATCATATCTTTTTCCTTATCGATATAACCGATTTCTAAATAAGCAGAAATCGCGTTGATAAAGGTGGGTAACGCATACGTGGAAAGATAAGGTTTGTTGATCGGTCCCGGTTCGGGAGAATCTTCTTCCCCGTTTTTCTTTCTCAAACCGTATTGAACAAATCTCATAAGTTCAGCAGATGCATAGTGATTATCCCCGCCGAATCCTTCTCGTCCATCCTCTCTTCTCCAGAGTTCAGGCTCCGATTTTTCTCTTTCCCAAAACTTGCCCTCTGGCTTAAAACCTTTATGGGTTTTTGAATAAGGTCCGTTTCCACCAATCTTTGCCAGTTCTTCCCAACCCGGAAGATCCTTATATTTCCAAGTGATCATGTTTTGACGATAACCTTCAAATGCGGAAAGATCCGTTTTCTTTCCGGTACGGTTCGGCCAGTAACCGTGAAAGTAAATCCAAGCGTCTGCTATTGCGTTTTCCAATTTGGACCAACCTTCCTTAAAAACCATCCATTCGCTCCAATGGGAATCGGTAAATTTTTCCTCTCCGTATCGGCCTTCGGAGATTCCTTTCAAAACATAAAACGTTCTGTAGGAGGGGGAAAGGACCGCCGCCATTCCGCCCGGATGTTCTTTATAACTCGGATTGAGGTGAAGGGAAACAACAAGATTCGGTTTTTCCTGATTGATAAACGAAATTCTACCCTGTTTGATTTTTTTCGTTTTTTTATCCGGATAATCAAAAAGTCGATATGGCCCGTTCGGATCCTCGTTGGAAGAATAGTCTCTTTCCTCAGCATTACCGTTTCTCGTCATAACGGTATCGACCCTAATCCAAGACAGATCGTCGTTTGTAAACGATTTCATATGAGACTTAAACGTTTCAAACCCTTCCGGTGTTTTAGTAAGATCCAAAATCTCTTTAAGCTCTTTAGCAAGTTCTAATACTATGGCGCGTTCCTTTTTTCCTTTGGAGGAAGCTCCCGCTTTATAGAGTTCCAGATATTTATCCTGAATCGGATCGTATTTATCCCCGTGATCTTCTTTGGGCTTTAAATCCAGACCTCCGTGCCCCGGATCGATCACTACCTTAAAGGTTTTAAGGGGAGAATGAATCGTAGAATCCGATTCTGCTTGTTTTTCGGGACCCGCTAAAATCGCAGATCCCGAAAGAGTTAGGAGTAAAAAAAGAAAAGAAGTTTGTATTAAGAAAACGTTTTGAAGTCGCCTCACTATTTTTTCTGCGATTCCTTATTGTCCGATTCCGAAAAGATCATATTTCGATTATCGCTCAGATCTATCTTATATTTTTCGCGCACATTCTTACCTTCTTCTTCGGGTTTTAGTTTGCTCAAAATCGAAATCCCGTATTCTTTCGCCAAACGAAAGTGTATAAGAGAATCCTTATATCTCGAATCCCTTCTCATTCTGTCGGCCTGAATCATTTGATAATAAGCGATTTGAAGTTTATGATGATTGATCGAAATTTCCCTGCTTCTTGCGGTCGCAGATTGAGCAGGACCACCCTGGGTCTGTTCCACGCTCACGATTGTATCCGCACATTCTCCCAAAAGTTGATCCGTTCTTTTGTTGTATTGATCCGAAAATTTATTGTAGAGTTTATCGACGTTCTCGCTTGTCTCGCGCATTTTTCTGCCCGCAACTACGTATTGTCTTCTGTAATAATATTGAAGCGCTTCGTTGTATTGTTTCCAGATGGCGGTCAATTCTTCGCTGGAGCCTTGCACCGTGGATCCGAAATTTTTTGTAACCGTTGAAAGAGCAAAGATATCGTTTTTGATTTTTTCTTTGGTGGAATCCAAGGTTCGAGCATAATGAAATTCTTCCAAATAATCGCCTTGATATTTAGGATCCGAGGCAGCATTATTTGCGAGCTCGCTCCCTTTTCCGTCCTCCTTAGAACCTCCACTTTGAGCGGAAATGGAAAATGCGGTCAAGAGTAAGATGGCAGTTAGAAACGGGAAACTTTTGAGTGACATAGGAATCTCCTACGCGGAAGTATAGCACAGCGTCTTAAAACGCAACTAGTATTTTTAGTCGTTAGCTTACGGATAGAATGACTGCTTTTCTTCAAACCGAATCTGAAGAAGACCGTCTCCGACCGGGAAAAGGGTATAAGACAGATTTGAATTTTTTACCTCTTCCCAAAACTCGCGGACCGCTTTATCCGATGGCGCCTGTCTGGAGGAATCAAAAATTCTTCCGTGCCAAAGCACGTTATCAAACACCGCTACGCTCGGCCGTAGACGAGAAAGGATTCTAAAAATTTCCGGATACAAAACCTTATCACAATCTATAAAAACAAACTTCCCTGACCAGTTCCGATTCGAATTTTCCTCGGCTTCCTTTAAAAATTGAAGACAATGAGTTTTGAGAAGATGGATGTCCAAATCTCCGAACGGGTGTTTTTCGAGATAGGATCGCACTTTTGCTATGTAAAAAATTTCTCGTTCGAGAGAAATGATTTTTGCGATTCGTTTTAAACCGGAAGCCATCCAGAAAAGGGAAATTCCGTATCCCGTTCCGAGTTCTAAAATTTCTTCGGGCTGCTCCGCTTCGACGAGAAATCTCAAAACCGCCCCCGAAGCGGGTGTAAGCACGGGGACACCTTCCCTCGCGGCATCCTCTTCCATCTGATAAAGAATTTCGACAGGACGAACTACCAATTCCGAATCGATCTTTTCCTCAAGGCCTTCCGTAAAAACGGAAGTCCCGTATTTTCCAGGCGGACTTCCCTTACTCATGGCAAGAACAGATGAAATCTATGTTTTTCCCTTTCAGGAATTTTTTTTCCCAAAACCTCGCGAATATAAGGAATCGTATAACGTTTCGAAAAATGAATCAGAACGATCTTTTCATTTTTAAACGCGGAAATATTTTCTATGATCTCGTCCAGATGAATATGACCCCATTCTCTCGCCTGCGAAACGTTTTTTTCCTTATCTATGTAAGTACATTCAATAAACAGAATGCTAGAATCGGCGACATCCTGAGCTTCCAGGACATATTCGATCTTCGTATCTCCCGAAAAACTGATCACGGGGATTTCGTTGAGTTCGGCAATTTCCCGATTTTCCTTAAGGGCTTTGTTCAATTCTTCCTGGCTTAAGGATTGAAATTCTTTTTTCAGTTTTTTTCTTCTTTCATAGATCGTATATCCCTGGGAAGGGACACGATGAAACGTCTGATGAGCGGAAAAAAAATGAGTCAGATCGAGATTGATCTTTTCGCCGGGGGCAACTCCTTTCATTTCATATTCGTATGGAAAATTTTCGATTTGAGAATACAGATCCAAAATTTTTCGCATCGGTTCCTCTAAGGAAAGCGGAAGAAAAATTTTTGGAGGTCTCAACTTTCGAAGAGATCTCTGGGAAATATAATACGGAAGTCCGGAGGAATGATCCAAATGAGCATGAGTCAAAAGCAAAGTGTCCAAGTGGATTCGATTCGGATTTTGAGCGCCTATATCAAACATCAAACTCAAAGAGGGAAGATAGATCGAAGTTCGAATTCCGCCTTCGGAGATTCCCTCAAACTGATATTGTTTGTGTTGAAATTTACAATACACGTTTAGGGAATCCGTTCTTCCGGAGAAATCGACTTCACGACCTCATTCAATCCTTTTGTGATTCCTTTCGGACCCGTAAGAATCGTTTTTACCGAGGAACTCACAAAATATTTTTTCCCCACTCTTTTTAGATCGGAAAGAGTGACCGCCTGGATCTTATCCCGATATTTTTTGAGATAATCGGAAGGCATATCGTGTTCTTTAAACCGAAGAGTGTTATGAAGAATTCCCATCTTATCCGCAAACTGAAAAATAAATCGGTTTACGATGGATTGTTTTGCGGATTCCAACTCTTCTTCCTTGATTTTGGAAACGGTTTCTTCACTGAGAATTTCCCGCATCAAATCGTAGACTTCCTTGGTTGTGGAAGTTTTTGTCTGAGTCGTAAAGTAAACGACCCCATAGTCTTTTTCAAAATAAGTGGAACTGCTCGCGGAATACGCAAGTCCTCGATCGGAACGAATTTTCTGCATAAAGTAGGAGCTAAAACCCCCTCCTCCGATGATATAGTTCACGATCTGAATCGCATAAAAATCGGAATCCTTATGAGGAGGCAAAATTCCGGCCATCAAAACGATACTCTGAGTCGCGTCCTTATCCACGCCTAATATCTGAAACGAAAGAGAATCCAAATTCTTCTTAAGACTTTGCGTGTTTAAAACAACGGGGGCTGTCAAACGAACCGAATCCCGATTCGGAAGAATCGAAGCGATCAAGGGTTCTGCTTGTTTTCTCTGAAGATCTCCGGTAAGTAGAACCGCCCTCCGAGAAGTGGAAACGATCGTATCAAAATATTCCTTCAAGTCGGTAGGTTTGATCTGAGAGAGAGAATCAAGTTCGGCGCTTTTACCAAGAACGGTTCCCTTATACAAAAGTTCCGCGGTCTTACGATATGCGATATCGGGAATTTTATCATTTCTTCGTTTGATCGCTTCCTCGAGTTTGAGTTTTGCGACCGCGAACCCTTCTTCGTTTAACAACGGAGTTGATAAAAATTCCTTTAAAAGGGGAACGATTTCCTTTTCAAAACGGGACAGATACGAAATCGAAAGAACGATCTTATCCGAGTTTGCGTCCGTATTCAGTTTCGCTCCATAACCTTCCAGCAACTGCAAAAATTGATTTCCGGGTGCGGAAGGAATTCCTCCGTGTTTCCAGGCTTCGACAAAAAGATCGGGAACTTCGGGCGCCAAAGACGGATTGGAAAGAATCCCGGAATAGATATGAATCTCCAAATTTCGAAGCGGAAATTCTTCCCCCGGTAAAAAGTAAACATCCGTTCCTTTTCCGGATTCAAAAGTCTGCACTTCCGGAAATTCAAAACTCAAAGGGGGAATTTTTACGTTTTTTACAAAATCCCCCGGTGCTCCGGACAAGGAAGTAAAAGCCGCAATCATAAGAATTAAAGAATAATAGAATTTTTGAATATACTGTTTCATTGTGATATTTTTCCGTAATACCGATTTTATTTCGGAGATGGGGTGTTTTCCTTTGCGGGAGGGTTTAGCTCGGCAATCGTTCTGTTTTCGAGAACAAAATATTTTTTTGCGACTCTCTGAACATCTTCGGGCGTGACCGCATCCAATTCCTCATAACCTTTCAAAAGCTCCTTCCAATCCCCGTATAAAAGCTGATACAAAGAAAGAACATCGGCGAGTTTTCCGTTATCGTCCAAACCTCTCAGATATCCGGCGAGGATTTGATTCTTAATCTTAAAAAGTTCTTCGGAAGTGATCGGCTCCGTTTTCAAACGTTCCAATTCTTCCTGCACAAGATTCTCCACTTTTTTTTGATCCGCGTTTTGATTGTTCGTAATATAAATCGAAAACAAATTGGAAAGTCTGTCACCCGGATCGCCGTTCCAGCAATAAACACCTTGGGCGATCTGTTCATCGATTACCAATTTCTTATAAAGTCTTCCTGAATCCCCTTCCGCCAAAAGAGTGTCAATGATGCTAAAAACCGCGTCGTCCGGATCCGGAAACGCCGGTTTGTTAAATCCGATGATTTTAGAAGGTGTGCTCGGATGAACGACGGAAACAAATTTGGGTCCCGCAAATCCGCCCACGGGAATTTTTTTTTGTTTTTGAGGAGTCCCCTTTTTTAAGTCTCCGAAGTAGGTGCGGAGAATTTTTTCAGTTTGATCAAAGTCCAAAGATCCTACGACCGCGATTACCATCCTCTGAGGATCGTAGTATTTTTTAAAAAACGTCTGTGTCTTTTCCAAATCCAGGAACCCGAGATTTTTTTCATAGCCGATCACAGGCATACGATACGGATGTTCTTCCGAAAATGCGGCGTCCATATATTTTTCTCTGAGAATTCCGAGCCCTCTGTTTTCCACGCGCATTCTTCGTTCTTCCAAAACCACGTCTCTTTCCGTATAATATTCTCTTAATATAGGATTTTTTAATCGATCCGATTCCAATTTTGCCCAGATCTCCAAACGATTCGAAGGAAGAAGAATCTGATAATTGGTAACGTCGTTCGAAGTGTATGCGTTAAACCCGACTCCTCCGTTTCTGGAGTAGATATAATTATCTTCATTAGAAATGATGAATTTACGATGCAGTTCCAAAAGCACGGAAAATCGTTTTTGTAAGATTTCCAATCGGCTTTTGAATTCCGAAGAAGGTTCTTCTCCTCTCGACTTCATTTCCAATTCCTGAATCCGAAGAGAATCCAGACGTTTTCCCCAAACCGTAATTTGTTCCAGATACGGTTTTTCCTTTTCGTAATCGGTGGTTCCTATGTTCTTTGTTCCCTTAAAGAGCATATGCTCTAAAAGATGAGCCGTCCCCGCGATCTCGGGAGTTTCATCCGCAGAACCCACTAAAAATTTGGAATAGACCGCAATCGTGGGAGAGTCCTCCCGTTTCATCATCAGAACCCGAAGTCCGTTTTCCATCTGAAAGGTTTTTGTTTTTTCTTCCAAAGACTTCTTGAGTTCCGAAAAAATAGAAACATCCGCAAAAAGGGACGCGGCCGAAAGACTAAGACAAATTCCAAAAAGCGATAAAGATTTTAAGATCGGTTTCATGAAACGCATAGCTTACAGTCTTTCCTTTTTAGGACCTGGTGTCCAGAAGTTCCCGAAAAAATCCTGCTTCCTTTTACTCAGGATTCGTAAATGATTGTCTCATGCAGGCGATGCGGATTTTAGTCTCGGCGATTTTCATTCTATCTTTCTTTCCCTTTTGTGTACCCGCGGATCCGGAATACAGACAAAAGGTTCTTGAGAATGTCAAAGACACCGGCTTTATTTCCAGAGAATTTTTTCAGATCCTTGTCAAGGTTCCATTGCCTATAAAAGACGCGGGAATCCAAGAACTGAGAAACCAATGTAGAAAGATCGCGGAAACCAAACGAGATGAAATAGCGGTAGCGATCCTCCTCACAGAAATTCGGGAAAACAATCGTCTTTTTGACAGACTCAAAGCGGATCCGGGGAAATATACAGGCCCGACTTTGCCCCCTCAAGTTTCGAGCGTTGTAGCCGGAATCGCAACGACCACCGCTCCCGGAGCGGCCGCTCTTTCGACGGGCAACATGACGACGACGCCTCAAACCGCAAATCCGTATTCCGCCAATACGGGAACTGCAACGTCCACAAGCGAAAGTTTAATCCCCGATCCCAAAGCTATACAAAAAGAAAAAGAGAAAGCCAAACGTTTAAATCAGGATGCATTGATTTATAGGGGAGCGTTTACTTGGTTTTTAAACTCTTTATTTCTTTTTCGAGAAGACTATACGGATCCTTCGAATTGTACTTTCATTTATAGAAATATTCAGAAAGATCTGTATGCGAACGTTATCCGTAAGGGAATACAACCGATTGCAAAACAAGAAGTCCCGGAGGCTCCATGAAATTCTTTACAATCATTTTATCAATTCTTTCCGTCCTGATGTTGTATCAATGCACCCTCGCTTCGAAAAAAACCGTAGAATCCGAAAAATCAAACCAAATCAAATCGGTTCAGGAAGAGTCCAGTGCAAATCCAGCGGATGAATTTATCAAAGCCGACGAAGGATTTTTAAACGGAGACGTGTTTCAGGTCGTTATCTCTTCTTTAGAAGGAACCGGGGAGAACGTTCAGGACCTCGCGCGAAAAAGAGCGATCAATCTTTTGATCGCCGAAAAAGGGGAAACATTCCGTTCTTCTGATAAAGCGATTTTGAAAGAATTGGTGGAGACCAAAGGAAAAATCGTAAAGTCCTCTGGAGCGATCCAAGGAAAAACATATTTTTTATTTCAAATTCAATCCCCCGGACTAAAGGCATCACTCAAACGTTGAATTTTCTGTTTTTCCGTTCTGGATTTTACTTTAGTTCTCTCCGATAGAGAAAATCGAACTCAGGGATTCCTTCCAAAATAGAACTGGCAATAAAGAATTTCCTATGATGCCTCGCAACGTTGATCTTCTGCGCCTTTCGCCGCAATCCATCATACTCTGAGCAACAAGCTCATACGAAAACCAAAGGTTTTACTGAATCGTTTCTATTTGTTGAATTTTTCCGGGAATACAGATGTTCTTATCAAAATTGCAGTAAAAGATTTTTCCATGAATTTCTAAATCACCCTTTCCGGTAACAATGAGCTGGATCGGATCCACGGAAGAAAAATATTCCTTTTTCCTTTCGGAGGTTTTTCCCTTCACCTTCAAATCCGCCTTTTCCACCTTTACGCCTTTTCCCGCGTTGAGAAGAATTTTATGAGGTGCGTCTTTTTGGATCCCGTAATTGGAAGGATGAACTATTTTTAAAAGATAAACATTGCCAAAACTTTTTTCCAGTTTAAACTTAACCGGACTTTCTTCTTCCGCAAATACGCCAAAAGAAATACAACTTACTAAAACACCAATGAGGAATATTTTTTTCATACTAGTTTGACCAGTTTACTTTGAGATTTGTTTTGGAAAAGAATTCTTCCCATAGAGACTTTTGAAGAATACAAAAAGCGAGCCTGAGTTTTTTGAAGATAAATCGAATACTGCTAAGAAATTCTACGCGATCAGTCGTTTTTTTGAGAATTTTTTCCGGCTCCGGAAAAGTCCTTTCAAAAAATCGAATTCAGCTTACCCGAAAAAAATAAGAATCCGATTTGTATCCAAAGTTGGACAGACCAAAAACGGCCTGTCCAAACGTTCGTGAAGGATTTTTATTTGTAATTCGTAAATTGTACGTCGAAGGGAAGATCTGAATTCTTTAAAAGATGAATCACTTCTTGAAGATCGTCTTTTTTCTTTCCGACGACACGAACCGATTCTCCCATGATCGTAACGCTGACTTTGAGCTTGGAATCCTTGATCACTCGAGTGACTTCCTTGGTTTGTTCTTTTTCCATTCCCTTGCGAATTTTTACCTTCATTCTTACGGTTCCACCCGTAGCGGGTTCGATCTTGGATTTAAAATCGAAGTTTTTCAAACCGATTCCACGTTTAGCCATTTTGGAAACCAAAACGTCGATGACACTTTCCAGTTTGCCTTCGTTATCGGAGGTTAAAATCAACTGCTCTTCTTCGAGTTGGATATCGGATTTGGATCCCTTAAAATCAAAACGATTTTTGATTTCTCCAAGCGCCTGAGTGACCGCATTGATCAACTCGGGTCTGCTGATTTCTGAAACTACGTCAAAGGATGGATCGCTCATACTCTTTCTCCGGTTAAGATTTGTTTTGCTTCGTCGACTGCGGACTGAATCGCGGAATCCAGATTTTGTTTTTCCTTTCCTCCGCCTTGGGCCATGTCCGGTTTTCCTCCTCCCTTTCCGCCTAACGTTTCACAGGCGGCCTTTACAAGGTTCCCGCAGTGGATTCCTTTGGACGTAAGTTCGGACGAACAGGTAATTACAACACTCGCGTTATCCGCATTGCGACTTCCTAAAATCACGAGAAGATTTTTTTCTCGAACCTTGAGATTATCCGAAAGACCCTTCAAAGAATTCGGATCCTTGTCTTCAAAAATCGCAAAAAGAATTTTCGCGGCTCCCGTATCCACCGCGGAGGAAAATACCTTTTCGATGACAGCGGAATTGTTTTCAAAATCTCTGGATTCTAAACTTTTCTTTGCCTTTAAGGAAAGAGAAGTTGTCTCCTCTACCTGAAGATCGATCGATTCTGATAAATCTCTGAAGAATGTAACCGCGGTTGCACCGTCTTTTTCCAGCGTTTCCCGGATTTCGTCGGGTCCGGGAACCTTGAGAGTGATCAGAAGATTTTTTCCTTCTTCGCCTAACTCCGATTTAATTTTGAGATTTAGATTTTGTACGGCTTCAGTAAGTTCCGCAAAACGATTCTGAAAGGTTTCGATCACCGCCGGTCCGCAAACACCTTCGATACGACGGTTTCCGGCTCCGGGAGAAGATTCTTTTTTGATAAAGAAATATCCGATCTCTCCGGTATGAGACACGTGTGTTCCCCCGCAAAATTCCACGGAAGCGTCTCCCATCTGAACGACTCTGACCTTCTCTCCGTATTTTTCTCCGAAGGTGGCAACGGCTCCGGTCTTTTTGGCTTCGTCGATCGCGAGTTCTTTTGTTTCTACTAAAAAATCCTTTCGGATCGATTCGTTGACCCAGGATTCGATCTTACGAATTTCTTCGTTGGTCAATGCCGACGAATGTGAAAAATCGAATCTCAGATATTCCGGAGATACGATCGATCCTTTTTGTAAGACGTGATCTCCAAGAAGATTGCGTAGCGCTCCGTTTAAGAGATGGGTTCCAGAGTGATGAAACCTGAGTCTTTCTCTTCTGGTCTGTTCTACTTCCGCATCCAATTCCTGACCGGTTGTAAATTCTCCGCTCAAAACTTCTCCGAAATGAATGATACTGTCGTTTTCTTTCTGAGTGTCTAAAACCTTAAATACATTTTTGCCCTGACGCAAAAATCCGATATCACCTACCTGTCCCCCGCCCTCCGGATAAAACGGAGTTTGATTTAAAACAACGGCTCCGGATTGACCTTCTTTAAGGGAAGGGACGGACCTGTTTTCATAAAATAAATGTGCAATATTCCCTTTTCCTGATACGGAATCGTAACCGAGAAATTCCGTTTTATCGGCCGATTGCCCGGTCATCAAAGAAATCTTATTGGCCTTCCAAGATTCCCTGGAGAACTGTCTGTCCTTTTCCAATTCTTCCTGAAATCCGGTCTTATCAAAATCAAGTCCTTGTTCCGCTACGATTTCTTCGGTCATCTCGGCCGGAAAACCATAGGTTCCATAAAGCAAGAATGCGTCCGCGCCGGAGAATAGGGTTTTCCCAGAGGATTTTGTCTTTTGAACCAGAGCCTCTATTTTTTCAAGACCGAGTTCCAAGGTTTTGAGAAAGAGTTCCTCTTCCGCAAGAATCGTCTTTTTCAGAGATGCGGAATTCTTTGCGAGTTCCGGATAACGCACCTTATAAATTTCGATGACCTGATCCACGAGTTTGTAAAGAAAAGGTTCTTTGAAATTCAACTTTCTTCCGAACAGAGTCGCTCTTCGAATCAAGCGGCGGATAACGTATCCCCTTCCCGTTCTGTCAGGATAAATTCCGTCACTGATCGAAAACAAAACCGAACGGATATGATCGGTCACAACCCTAAAGGCGGTTTTGTTTTCCTGAGAATAAGTGATCCCGGATAATTCTTCAAAGAAGGAAATGATTTTGCGAAGTTCGTCAGTATCATAAACCGAATCCACACCTTGCAACAACAACGCGACTCGTTCCAAACCCGAGCCCGTATCGATTCCGGTTTGTTTGAGCGGATGAAGATTTCCTTCCGTGTCCTGGTTGAATTGATTGAATACTATATTCCAAAATTCTAAAAAACGATCGCAGTCGCATCCCGGCTTACAAGTCCCGCTTTTGGCACAATCCGGTCCTCCCTTTTCGACTCCTCGATCCAGATAGAGTTCGGAACAGGGACCGCAGGCTCCACTGTCCCCGGCCGGTCCCCAAAAGTTGTCTTTTTTTCCGAGACGCGTTATACGCTCCTTAGGAATCCCTTTGCCCAGCCAGATTTTTTCGGCTTCATCGTCGTCGGTGTAGACAGTGACCCAGATTTTCTCCTTGTCAAACCCCAGATGATTTACGGAACAATCGAGTGCGTATTCAATCGCTTCTTCCTTGAAATAATCTCCGAAACTAAAATTTCCGAGCATCTCGAAAAAAGTACAATGTCTTTCGGTTCTTCCCACCACCTCGAGATCGGTGGTTCGAAGACATTTCTGACAAGAGGTCGCTCTCGTATAGGGAAGCTCCACGGCTCCGGTAAAGAACGGTTTGAACTGAACCATTCCCGCAGTCGTAAAGAGAAGGGTCGGATCTCCGGCCGGAAGCAGGGAAGAAGACGAAACTACGCTATGAGCTTTGTCTTTGAAGTAGTTTAAGAAAATTTCACGGATTTCCGATACGGATTGGCGTTTCATAATACCTCTAAAATCAAAAAATGCCTGAAGCTCTCGGACGAAAGAGATTCAGGCATTTCAAAAAACGAAATGAAATGAAAAAGAAACTTAACGTTTGGAGAACTGTGTTCCTCTTCTCGCTTTGTGAAGACCGTATTTCTTTCTTTCCACCATTCTTGGATCCCGAGTGAGGAATCCTTCTTTTTTCACGGCAGGACGAAACTCAGGTTTGATTCTGCAAATCGCTCTCGCGAGTGCGTGACGAATCGCTCCCACCTGTCCAGTGATTCCGCCTCCGGAAACGTTTAGGTTCAGATCATACTTATCGATTACGTTCAGAAGAGTTAAAGGACGAACCGCCTCGTCAATGATAGATTTGCGGTTTTGAAGATAGTCTTTGATATCTTTGTGGTTTACGGTGATTTTACCGGAACCTTCTTTGATTTTTACACGGGCAACGGAGGTTTTTCTTCTTCCTACTGCCCAGATTTCTTTTGCGGGTGCCATTTAAATCGGTCTCCTTAGATTTCCAGTTTCACAGGTTTTTGCGCCTGGAGGTTGTGTTCAGCACCCGGGAATATTTTGCAATGGGTGAGCATCTTGTCTCCGAGTTTGCTTTTTGGAAGCATCCCCTTAACAGCCTCATAAATGATCTTTTCAGGTTGTTTTGCGATGAGATCTTTGAAAATAGTTTCAGTCATCCCACCCGGGTAACGAGAGTGATGATAATACTTTTTCTGAGTTTCTTTGTTACCGGTTACTTTCACTTTGGAAGCATTGATAACAATGATATTGTCTCCACAATCTTGGTTTGGAGTAAAAGTTGCTTTGTGTTTTCCGCGAAGTCTTGCGGCGATCCCGGAAACGAGTCTTCCGAGGGTTTTTCCTTCCGCATCCACTACGAACCAGCCTTTTACGGCGCTTTCTTTCGTAAGAGAAGGAGTTTTATGTGCTTTTGATAATACTGACATGAAAAATCGTCCTGTAGAAGCCAGAATTTCGCTCTAAGCCCCAAAGTCAAGAAAAAAGAACCAAAGCTACCATTATGTTACGACTCATAAGGAAAAGCATTGAGCTTCACGAGCGGATTTAGCTCCGTTCGAGAACGAATGTTTCAAGCCTGTGTTTGTATTTTGTAAGAGTTCCCACATTTCTATTCGGAATCAATTTATCTTTTTGAAATCTTGTGTGAATTCCCACATTTTAGGAGCAGCGAATCTCTCCAGACTTAAAAAGCGGGGAGTTCCTACATTGCCTGAAAATCCATGCCTGTCTTTTTAAGACCGAGTATGAGTTCCTACATTTTAGAAAAACAATTCTTAAACTGAGAATGGGAGTTCCTACTTTTACCAACGACGTCGAAACGTTCCCGCTTACGCTGAACTCAGTGTCCCTGCTTCCTAGGGGGCGCAGCTCCCGCTACGCTGAACTCAGTGTCCCTGCTTCCTAGGGGGCGCGGCTCCCGCTACGCTGAACTCAGTGTCCCCGCTTCCTAGGGGGCGCGGCTCCCGCTACGCTGAACTCAGTGTCCCCGCTTCCTAGGGGGTGCAGCTCCCGCTACGCTGAACTCAGTGTCCCTGCTTCCTAGGGGGCGCAGCTCCCGCTACGCTGAACTCAGTGTCCCTGCTTCCTAGGGGGCGCAGCTCCCGCTACGCTGAACTCAGTGTCCCTGCTTCCTAGGGGGCGCAGCGACAGGATCGAGCGGGGTCTGAAAGACCGGAGCGGAGAGCCCGGTCCCGCGCTTACAACGGTGGGATAAAAATTCTCCGTCAAAGTCAAGCGGGAGTCGCCCAAATCGAGAATTAATTTTTCTTTTTCAAAAGCGAGGAGTTCCCACGTTTCTTCATTTTAAATCCACTTTTCGCTTCTATGATGATGGCGAAATGGGAGTTCCTACTTTTTTCCGCTACTTACAATCCACTTTGAGCTTGGTGGAAATCGTAAGTTCCACATCCGGCCAAAGTTTGGAAACCCCGTCCTTTCCCTGATGCAAATCGGTGCAAACTTTGTTGAGTGCTTCCACGCTGGAAAGCGCCTTCCAATCCGCGAGCTCCAGTTTGCCGGTTGCATTCAGGGTTCCTTCCTGAATCGTAAACGCTACGTCGAGGTTCTTCCTAACTCCGTTGAAAGAAAGTTGAATCGTGCCTTTACCGGATGTTTTGTCGGAACTCAACGTAGCCGACACTACCTTTCCTTCGATCTTTCCATTCGCCTTCAGAGGATAGAAAAACGCACCTTTGATCTTTCCGTCCCTTTCCGGATTTCCGGAATTGACAGTGTTCGGATCGATCTTAAATCGCAGTCCTTTCAACGCCTTTTCCGGGGAATTTCCGGCCGTGGTTCCGACCACTTCGATCGTATCAAAGGAGCCACCGACTCCCGTCTTTTCCGTAAACTTGAACGCCTTCCATCCAAACTTTGTGGATGAATGATCGTACGCATACGAACAGCTCTGGTTTTTAACCGGTTCCTGAGAAAATCCGGCGACAAATGGAAGTAGAATCAAAGTATAGAATAGAATGGTTCGGTTCATAGTCTTTCAGACTGTTCTGAAAAATGAGAAAGTCAAGATTTTTGAGGGAAAATTCTAAATTGAAAGAATCCGATATTATCCGCATCCTTTATCCCCCCGGAGAAACACAGACTGACGACTGTTATCTGGACCCAACCGAAGGTCGGATCTACACAACGGATACAATCTGCGAAGGAACTCATTTTAAAATCGAATGGAGCGGCCCCCGGGAAATCGCCAAAAAACTGGTGGAGGTCAACGTTTCCGATATCGCAGCGGGTGGAGGAGTTCCCACAAAAGCGTTCTTAAATCTAGGACTGAGCCCTAAGATAGCAAAGGAAGACTGGATTCTTCCATTTTCGAAAGCTCTTCGTGAAACCCTTTCTTCCTACAAAATCGAACTCTGCGGCGGGGACACATACAGCTCCCCTTCCCTCAATCTCACTCTGACTCTGGTCGGAACTACGGCCCAGCCTTGGAAACGCTCCGGCGGGAGGAATGGAGATCTTCTCTATCTCTCCGGATCGGTCGGCCTTTCGCAATTAGGATATAAACTTTTAAACGAACGACTGGATGTTCCCGAACCGCTTCGGAGTTCCGCACTCGAAAAACATCTCACCCCGAAAGCCAGGTTAAATCTTGCTCTGGAACTTTCTCGAAATTTTACGATTTCATCCTGTATGGATGTGACCGACGGGCTTTTACAGGATCTTCCAAAACTTGCAAACTCTTCGGAACTGGGACTGCAAGTATTCTTGGAAAAAATTCCTTTGGCAGATTCTTCTTTTTTGAATCTGAGCGAATCTTTAAGCTCCGGAGAAGAATTAGAGCTACTTTTTCTAAGCCCTGAAGAACTTCCAAGCACGTTAGCCGGCATTTCGATTACCAAAATAGGAAGAGCCGTAAATGAATGGAAGGGTGTGAAGTTCTTAGATCGCGGAATACCGACAAAATTCGATCATCCCGGTTTTGAACATTTCTGATCCTCTTCTATCCAATTTGATCCTCTCATAGATTTTTTATAATTTTAGAATCTAGAATAATCTCCCGAAGTTTACAACCTCCCGGACTTGAAGCCCGACTCAAGCAATTTTTTACGAATCCATTTTTTGTCGGAACAACTAAAATCGAATTCTTCTTTTCTTTAGGACTTATTCTAAAAAAAGACGTTCCTCGACGTTGAATTCGGCAGCCCGATTCTAATGATCCCTCACAGTGTGGCTTAACAACGTCATAGAAAACGTAAAAGATACAAGAACCGTATTATGCTGAAAATTTCGATCCGATACCGACGTTTTGGTTTGGACATAGAATCCGTTCGACGGGATATCAAAAAAAAAAAAAAAAAATATTCCACACACTCCCCTGTTCAAATCTAAACAAAAATGATATATAGAATATCATAAATTAATAATTCATAAAGTTATAATTCGATCAAAACTCAATGTTTTGAATTAAAAACAAGACTCCAAATCAAAGGCGCCCCGTGCAAATACAAACCCGGAAGCCAAATCGGAACCAAAAGAAAATCCGGTTTTGTATAAACGAAAAAACCCGCATTTGAAATCAGCCCCTCCGCTCCCGTTCCGGCCAAAGCCAAAATTACGGAGAAGCCGATCAGAGAATTTCCTTCCCGAGATCGAACCATTCGAAAAAACCAAGTCAATAGATAAATGACCGCAAGAAGATGCGGATGATCTGCAAAAATCCCGCTCGCAAAATAGGCACTTACAAACCAAAGAATTGCGAACTTGAATTCTTTAGAATCAAAGTCCGACCTTTCCTTTTTCAAAACGAACGCACCTAAATACATAAAAAAGGTAGCGATCATAAATTGAGGAGAAATCCACCACGCTTGACCAAAAAGACCCGGATGAAAGTATTTCAATACTTCAAATTGAACGTGAATTTGATCGCAAGCGGCAAGCCCGATTCCTCCTAAGATAATAAACAAAATTAGCCTCTTGGGATTTTGAAAAAACATCGAAACTGAATGAGACATTGTTCTCCTTAAGAATCTGAGTGATTCACGCGGAATTTACAATTCTCATCCGCGCGATCATTTCTCGTTTATCGAGTGAAAAGGATCGAATTCTTAGGAAAGAGAGACAAGCTCTTTTCTCAAACGATTTTCCGGTCTGATCGCCCAAACTGTCTATGTCTTGGGATCAATCGTAAGGACGTATTTGCGGTGTTCATGGCTACGATATTAATTTTTCTTGCAGATAAGAATCCGATCGGTTGAATTGTTCCATTCGAACTGAGAGGGAATATAGAAATGAAACTACTCAAGTGGACTTTGGGAATTGTAGGAGCCTTTGCTCTATTTTTCGTCATTACATTTTATTCGGAAATTCCAGACTATGAATATAAGACGACCCAACTTCATTCCGACTTTGATTCTTACTATCGCGAAAAAATAAAGATCAGCAAGGAGAAAAACGCAAGACCCGGTAACGAGGAAAAACTCGTTCGGTTTACACCGGGAAACAGCGATCTGTCGATACTTTACATTCACGGTTTTGGTGCGTCTCGAGCGGAAGGAGAAGAAGTAACGGATCAACTCGCAAAAGATTTAAAAGCCAATCTGTATTATCTGCGTCTCCCGGGACACGGAACCAACCTGGAAGATCATAGAGACGCTACTTTTGATCAGATATTGCAGGACGCGGAAACCGCTTTTTTAGAATCCGATAAATTGGGAAAAAAAACGATCCTCATCGGCACGAGTATGGGCGGTTTGATTTCAACCTATCTCGCGGCAAAATATCCGGATAAGGTTCACGCTCTGATTCTTGCTTCTCCGTTTTATGATTTTACAAATCCGTTTGGCGGACTCTATCAATTTTCCTGGGGAAAAGGTTTCGGTCATTTGCTCATGGGAAAAATCCGTAAATCTACGGAAGAACAAAAAAGAGATCCTGCGAGTGCATTTTGGTATCGGGATCAATACCTTGCTTCGGTTCAAAACGTATCGGACTTACGGGAATTTATCTTAGGAACGGATCCGTTTTCAAAAATCACATCTCCGGTTTTGATGTTCTATTACTACAAAAGCGACGAGGAACAGGATACAACCGCTTCCGTAAAATCCATGTTAAAGGCTTTTGAAAAAATTCAAAGGAATGGAAAAGCAAACCCGTTTAACAAGATTGTCCGGATTGAAATGGGGAACCACGTATTGCTTTCCAAATATATGAAAAGCGACAAGGACTTGATTTTAAAGGAAGAGAAAGAATTTCTTAAAAAGGTATTTCCTTAAATAAAAGTTTTCTAAAAAACTCGGATTCCTTTTTATCGATCGGAATCCGAGTTTTTTACGAGTTACTTCTTCCGTTTTTTCAAAGACGTTTTTTTCTTCGCAACCTTTTTTTTCGGCGCCGACTTTTTCGGTTTCGCCTTGACCGCTTTTTTAGCTTTCACGGATTTCTTTTTAGCAACCGCTTTTTTGGATTTTGGAGCCGATTTCTTTTTGGAAGCGACTTTTTTCTTTTTAGCAGGAGTCGTTTTTTTCGGGGCCGATTTTATCGCTTTCTTCTTTGCTGGAGTCGCCGTTTGCGATGAAGCCGAGATCAAAAAAGAAAGAGCGCTTTCCGCAAGCTGAGACCAATCGTTTTCAAAACCGGCAGGAATTTGAAGCCAATCCTTCATAGCCCTGTCTCTTCCGGACGGATCAAAGAGCTTTGCTCCCGGATATTGAGACAGGATCTGAGCGATTTTCTCCGCCCCGATTTTAAAAACGAGTTCACCTTGAAAAAAGGCGGCAAACGGCTTTCCATTTAGATTCAAAGATTCTAAACCAAACCATTTTCCAACCGTTACTTGTTTGTGATTGATAAGGAACTTTTCGGAAAAGATTTCAAAAGTAGATTGAGACATGAGACTAAGAGATTCAACTTCCGTATGTTATCAAGGAATAATTTTTTTGCCTCAATCCACCCAAACGTTTGCCATACTCGCGGCTTCATTCTTGGCAAATTCCTTTCGAATCGAACGGCTTACAAAAATGATTTCTCCATCAGAACCGAGATCCCAAAGAGAACCTCGTAAAAATACATTGATACCGTGCGACGCCCCTGATTTGGAAATTCTTCCGGCAAGAGCGTATTTCCACCAAGCCTCCCCTTCCGTAATCGTTCCGATATCCCCCTTTTGAACATCGATCGGATTGGGGGAACCGTTGTATCCCCTCCATTTTTCGGACATGGCCCCGCTCGGAGAGACAAAAGAAGGTACCACGATGAAATCTACATTTTGTTTTTTGAATGTTTCATACACCTCCGGATACCAGGAATCGGCACAGACAAGAACTCCGATCCTGCCTGCAGGAGTTGGGATCACTTTTAGTTCCTGTAAAGAAGAAGCCTTTACAAAGGGTTTTTCATCTTCAATCGGATAAATTTTCGAGGAAAAATCGGAGGAAACCTTGCCGTCCGGAAGAAATACAAAAGAACCGTTCCTCAATGCACCGTTTCCGAGTTTTAAAATTCCATCTTCTACAAACGGTTCTGGAAGCAGGATCGATCCCGCCACGATCGTGATCGAATATTTTTTAGCCAAAAAAGAGAACGTGTTCGAATAGATTGAAGCCATTTGACCTGATTTCATTCGAAACACGGTGTCTCGAACCGAATCCTCCCCTTTTGCAAAGACCCAATTTTTTACAAACAAACCGATATTACTCAAAACCAAGATCTGCATTGCATCAGCGATGCTGGAACGATCAAAGACGGATTTTTTTTCGCCGGCGACGACAAGCCAACTCCCTAAGTATTCCGGTAAAACTACGATTGTTTTGGGATTTAAAAATCCTCCGTCCTTTGCTTTTTTAAGATACGATTCTATCTTATTTGTAAAATTCGTTTCGCTCGCATAATCGATCGTTGTCATCCATGGTTGAATTCCCAAAAGATTTCCTTTCTCTTGGTTCTTACTCGTCGTTACGATCGATTGTAGACGCAAATCCGGTATGTTCGTTGGAGAATTTCTGTCAAAGGAAGACCAGGCCAGATAAAAAGTCAGAAGTAAAAAAGGAAGGATGAGTAGATAACGTTTCCGGTTATAAAACATTCGATCTAATGGATCAAAGTTTACGAATCTGACAACATTAATTTTTGAAATGGAAAATCGAGGGGTTTCCCCCTCGATAAAAGACAAATCTTAGAAAGCTTTAAATTTTACTTTATACTTAAGAACAGTATTGACGATTTGTCCGCCCATAGTTCCGGATACGTGAACCGTTTCATCCGCGGTAATAGTCGCAGTATCGGGATTACCAAAATTTTCCAGAGTAAGCTGACTTGGATTTCTTACAAAAGTCAGATCAAATTCTGGATAAAGAAATCCGTTCACCGAATAATTATTGGAACGAATTCTACTTGTTTCGTTCACGTTCATAACCGCTCTTTCAGGAGTAGGATTTGGCTCCATAGTCACTCTGGACAATGCATCCATCGTCAAAACCCCATTGATAGTCATCTCCATTGTCGTTGGGTTCTCCGCATCTAAGACCGGAAAAACTCTTCTACAAGTAGAGAACGTCTGAGTGAGTCCGGTGTATTCGGAAGTATTGACACCGGTAACTGGATCTGTGGTGAAGTCAATATCTCCTTTAATATGAATGGTACCACCCAAGCCGCAATCTTGAGTTTGCTCAAAAAGGAGAAAAGGGGAAATTGCGGATTGAGAAGCAGAACTATACGCCGCTGCGCCTCCACCGCCGTTGTTATTCCCACCTGCCAAAATACTGGCATAAATTCCGGAAAGACCCGGGTCTTGCGGCGTTGCAATCGCAAGCAGAACCGCTTGATTTGTTGATGAATTTTTATCACCGTTTGGACCGCAATGGATTGCGAGAACTACCAAAAACAAAATTGTCGTAATTTTTTTTAAAATCATCGTTGAATCCTCCTGATTTGGATCTGTATCTACTACGGAACCGCTCAGGAGTTGAGCCAACAAAACGTCCCGGATGTCAAAAAAAGGCCTGCAAGGAACAAAGCAATTCTGAGAAGAAATTAAATTTGATTTAAGACTCTAAAAAGAGGTCCAGTCATTTCGATATAAAATCGAATTCTTGAAAACGAATCGGATCAGCCAAATCAGAATGTTTTTGTTTTTTAGGGAGAATCGTATGATTTTTATTTTAAGAAAAAGAATTTAAAATGCCGGACTGAAAAATTAAAATCCGAGTTGATTGAAAAAATGCCGAGGAAAATTTCCTCGGCATCAAAATCAAATCACGGAAGCAGTTTAAATCTAGTTTTATAGGTATAGTGAGAATTGATCGTTTCGTCTCCGAAAGTCCCCGTAACCGTAACATCATCCTCGATATTCATAAAGGCATTTGTTAGAGTGAGCGGGTTTTCAATGCTCATCTTAGCGTTATTTCTAGTAAAAATAAGATCAAACGTAGGATAAAGAACCCCGTTTACCTTATATGTGCTTGAACGAAGCCGTTCCGCGCCGTTTACAGTATATTTCTGCAATGTAGCGGTGGAAGTCGCATCCATAGTTTGAATCATAATTCCTTCGTCCTGAACCGAGCCCTCTAAAGTACCGATCACCGGAACTCCCGAACCTTCCAGCATAGGGATCGTCTGTTTGCAGCCGGAAAAAGCAATCGTTGCATCGTTCAATTGCATTTGAATCACTATCGGATTGGTAAGATCCAGTACGACATCGCCGCTCATTCTCATACTACCGCCTAATGAACAAGGAACGGTTTGATCAATTAGAGCAAGCGGAGAAAAAACCGATTTTGTGTAATTTCCAGCTGCTGCTGCGGCGGCTTCACCTGTTTGAATATTCATGGACGCAAAAACACCCGAAACTCCCAAACTTTGTGGTTGTAACGCGAGCAACAGCGCCAAATCGGCAATCGGATCTTTTTTATCCTTGTCTCCGCAATTGGATAAAAGTAGCGCCAAAGACAACACAAACACAGCAACTATTCTTTTTAGATGCATAATGATTCCTCCTAAATTGTGAATCATTATGCATACGAGTGAAGACCTGATTTTACGCCAAAGTGATTAAAATCGAAACGTAATCCCTGCGGAAACATCCTTACTTTGAAAAGAAACGTTTACATTAGGGATCACGCTCCAGTTTTCAAACTTAGATCCTAAAAAAGCATCCAAAAGCAAAACACAGATAAACCCGGAAAAATACATTTGTCTTTCTTGATTGTAACGACTTCTTTCCATCACACTACCATCGGAAAGAACCACTTTGTCGGAAAAAACAAAATAATCGTATGAGTAAGCGCTGGCTATATTCTGCAAAGTAGCAGTAGCTTCCGGACTGCCAGTCACCATAATAGCAATTGCAATGGGAGAAGGAGTAACTTCCCCTTCCATTGCAGCTTTAGGGGATTTAGCGAGATAAAGATAGTTTTGTTTCAAGAGAAAAATTTCAGCAAAAATGAAAAAGAGACCTAAACTCTTCAGACTGTATGAATCGGAACGAACCAACCGAGACCAACCCGGAATCAATCCTTCTGCAAAAGCGGTGGTTTTCGTACGAAATTTAGGAGCGTTCGTTTCCGATTCCAATTTTGGAATTTCCGGTAAAAGGGTTTCTTCTTTTTTAAAAACATTTCGGTCCGGATTTTCTTTCGGGACGAAATCGGATATGAGGATTTTTTTCACTTCGGAAAGTGAAAAATGCTCCATTCTACCGTCTGGATAAGTAACCGCAAAGCCCTTTTCCACAGTTTTTACTTGAACTTTTGAAATCACCCTTCCATTTTTAAGTAAGACCGATTTTGCACTTAAGATAGGGACAAAACCGATCAATAGGACTCCCGGGAGAATCCAAAATTTAAAAAACTTCGAAAACATTTTGAACTTTTATTAAGTAAACGTGACGCATTTGAAATGGTCAATTCGTAATTAGGAATAGATGAGACAAATCTCCGAGAATCAAATTTTTGACTTTGAAGGTTTATACGCGAGAAACTATGATAAGGTCTATCGTTTTTTGATCAGTAAAGGTGCTTCGCAAGAAGTGGCAGACGAAGTGTGCCAGGAAACGTTTATCAAGGTTTTAAAGAATTGGGATCATTTTGATGACGCCAAAGGATCCGAAATCTCTTGGATCATAACGATTGCCAAAAATCAATATTTGGACTGGATCAAGAAAACGTCCACATCCGAAAAAAGGGAGATATTTGGAGCTCAAGACTTTATTGAATCGATTGCGGAAAATCAAAAAATAGATGAACAGGAAAAATGGCTTTTGGACTTATTAAATCAAAGTATCGAAGGTCTTCCCATGGTGGAAAAGAGTATTATTATGCTTCGTTTTATTAAAAAATATACGATCAAAGAAACTGCAGATCAACTTGGGATTTCCGTAAGAACAGTAAATCGGAAGACATTGGCTTCTTTAACAGTTTTACGTTTAAAGCTACAACGCTTGGGTGTGAGTCTTTAGGAGACAAACTTATGCAAAGTGAACCGAATCAAAACAGGAGAATTCGTATGACCCGAGCCATTTCCAATGAGATGAACCGAAACGAGCTGATCGAGTTTCTATCGGACTCCGAAACCAGAAAAGAATTTTTTAGTATGATGAAATTAAAAAATAAAATCGGTAACTTACAATTATCTCCGATCGCCGTGGAAAACAAGACTCCCAATACGGAGAATTCGGAAAAAAGATTTTCCAGTCGGATTTCACGTTCCGCGTTGGCCATCGCTGCGTCCTTGTTTCTTTTATCGAGCTTAGGTTTGTATTTCCGATTTTATTCGTCTTCATTCGATCGATTTCAAGTTGAAAACTCGGTCGTGACTGGACTTTGCAAAATGCAAACGACGACGGATCGAATTACGTTTTATTCTGAAAAAGATTCCTATTGCGACTATAAGATCGACGGCGAATTGGGATTGATCTTAAGGATGTTCCCGGAATCGGAATTTTCGATATCCGGAGACGGAAGTGCGGTGAATTTGAATTTAAATTCAGGAACGGTTGTGTTTTCTACTTCCAAAAAAAATCGCTTCCTACCGGTCCGAGCCAAAGTTAAAACCATCGAAACCGAGTTATTGGGAACAACCTTGATTCTATCTTCAAACCAGAATAGCGGAAGTTATAAGATCGGAATTTTAGAAGGTGCCGTCAAAGTGATCGGAACAAACACTAAAAACGCAAACATCATACAAGCAGGTTATTCAGCGGTTTTGGAGCAAAAAACAGGAATTCAATCAGTAGTTTCCGAACCCGAGATCGTTAAAATCGAAACAAAAACTTTATTACGATATCGTAATATTTCTGAAAATTCCAAAATGACTTTGGAAAAAAAGACGGTCGCTCACTCTTCTGAGGAAAAAACACTGCTTCAAAAAGCCGAAGTTTTGGAAAAACATTCTTCCGAACCGGTGTTTAAAATCCGTCTCAAAAACGGAGAGAAATTTGTCGGGCAAATTCAGGAACAGGAAAACGTCTATCTTCTAATCGATCAAAACGGAGACACAAAGGAAATTCCCAAGAAGGATATCTTGGAACTGGAATTGGTGCGCTAAAAAAGATAGAATCAAAGAATTGATTATATCTTTTTACTCACAAACGGAATGCTGATCGGAGGATTTGAAGCCTTACAAACAAAAAAGGATAATTGAGTGGAAATTGTAAGTGAAACGAAAAAAATTTGGTCTGCGCATTCATTCACCGCTTCTTTTTGATACATTTGTTTCTCGTCGATTCCGATAGAATCCGGAATTAGAAAAGTAAAAACGAGTGCTGTCGTTGAATACGATCGATTCGGCTCGGCCTGATTCAATCCGATAGAATGGATGATTTGATTTACTAACAATCGATCGGATATGATTTCCTTAGCTTCCGTTCCGGACACAAGACTAGGATTGATATCCACATAGGCACATTGAAAGAAAAATAAAAAAAGGAGAAAGAGAGACCGATCCGTCTTCATACAAAAAATAACATCCGAAAATTCTTAAGTTATAATATTATAACTTAAAAATTTTCCGGCTCGGCCACTTTTTTTAAGAAACAGTCCGAGAATTGCGGATCTTTTTCAAGATTCGGACGAAAAAAAGTTTTTCTTCTGAATCTCTTCGTTGGAATCGATTTTACTAGATCGATAAAGTTTTAGTATTTAGGCCAATCGATTACGTCGTCTTTAAAAAGCGGACTAAACCCAAAAAAGATCAGTTCATTTTCTTCAAATTGAAAAATCGCATTGAGTTGATCGGAAAATGCGGTCACTCCTTCCACTTCATCTTCATTTTCGGAATGATCATGATCGTGTTCCTCATCGTCTTCTTCCAAATCATCGATTCCATTTTGATTGAGAATTTCGCGGATTTTTTCGATAGACTCTCCGATGATCGGTTTTCCAAAAAGCTGCACCGAAGGATTGGAAACAGTGATCGAATAAAGTTTGTTTCCTTCGTCCGCGTCGAACTCGTATTCCGCTTCTCGTGAAAAGTATTCGAATCCGGTCGAGATGGAACCCTCGTAGTCGTAGTCATAGACTTCGTCCGGCTCACCTAATTTTGTTTTTACATCTTGCATGGACATTCCAAAATAAATTCCGTCCAAACCCTTTCCGATTTCGATTTTCACAATTCCTCCTCTGGGTTCGATCCGAAATTGTCTCGAAACCCGATCAATTCACAGGCTCCTTGGGACTCGTAAGTTTTACAACCTCTTAAAATACGTTAATACAAAGAAGAATCCGGGAGTTTAAGTTTTTTTCGCTCGTCTCGAAATCGATTTCGATTTTGATTCCAATAGTCGCTTAACACCGTCGATTGCAAAGTCGCATAGGTTGTCATAAGATGCCCGTTAAAATCGAGAAAGGTTTCCTCCCACGCGAGAATTTTATACGGAAAGGAAGATTCGATTCGAATCCTAAGAGTTCTTTCCTCTGTGAGATACCGAATCGTATACACCGTTTCAGTTTTCTGCGTTTGTTTTGAGATCACCGCTCTTAACGGTTTTAAATCTTTATGATTGAGTCTAACGTGAAAAAGTCCCGGAATCAGTTTGACTTCTCCCATCGGAATCCGATCCGGATCCAACCTCAATCGGGTCCAAAGTTCGTCCTCGAGCAATTCGTTTTCAAGTTCGAATTTACGATCCCCTTCTTCTTCAAAATAAGAATAGGATTCCACTTCAAATCGATTCTTTCGTAAATTGAGTTGAATAAATGCGTTTCCGCACCATTCTTGAGAAGACATGGATTCTTTTAAGGTACGAGGATGATTCTGTAGATCGATCGGGGTAAAAATTGAAAAGATCATGGAATACGCGTAAATTCCCGTCACAAAGTTCTTAACTAAATTCAATTTTAGAATCTTGACTCGATCCGTTTCGTCAAGTTCGGGATGATCCAATTTAACTTGTTTTGATTTTGAAAAATCCTCGGTCACAAAAATCAAAACCGCCGTTCCGTTATGATTTTCTCCGTAACGAACCTGGCTCAGTTCGTAAGAATCGATCTCTGCCTTTCCCGCTTCCCAATAAAAACGGAATCTTTCCTTGGGATCTAAATCAGCAAAGGAGACGGAAGGATCGGATTCGTTACAAAAAGAAAGAAGCAGGCAAAAAATCCAGATCGTCTCTGCGGGTTTCATACGGGTGATTCTATTCGAATTTTATGTTACTGCAAGACATTATCAGGGGATTTGAGAGAGGAAATGGAAGATTCGAAGACCGAAAATTTTATGGGAGTTCCTACATCTTGCCATGAAACTTTCAGGCCCCGCCCTTGTGACGCGATCCAGAAATACTTAGGTGAACGCTCCTCTAAAACTCAAGTGAGCTACTCCCTACGGGTCGTAGCTCAGGATCAGCGTTCAAGAGCGAAACATTGAGTTACATTTGGGTGGAGGAGTGACGAGCGATCCGCAGAGACCGAGTCATTGAGTTTTCAGGGGGTGGGAAAAGCCGACGAATCCGCTTTTATCAGAAAATCGGATTCTTTTCAAGTAAATTTTGATACCAAAGATCTGTGGGAACTCCTACAGATTACATTTAGCCTTGGCGGACGGAAAGCAGAAGCTGCGAACCTACAACATTCATTTTTTTGAATGCAATTTCGATTTCGGCCCGTGAAAATTCTTCCCGAATCGAAAATCAAAATCCGGAACTGAGATATTGAAGCGCGCCGATTGCAAGGAGGTTTCCGGGAACGAGCAAAAACCATCCTGCGGCTACCATAAAAAAACAAACCACTACGACTGAGGTCACCCCGATACTGTAAGGTGCGGAATGATTTCGTGTCACTTCTCCTTCGTCGCTACTCATAAAAGTGGCGATTCCGATCCGGAGATAGTAGTATAACGCAAGTGCCGAGTTCGTGACTCCCCCGATCAATAGGATTCGATTCATCAATGATTCCGATTCCGCCAACTTTTGAAATAAAAAGAGCTTTGCCCAAAATCCTCCAAACGGAGGAACGCCCGCCAAAGACATAAAGAAAATATTAATCGCAATCGCGGTAAACGGTTTGACCCCGGATAAGGATTGAACCGAGAAAAAAGTGACCTGTCTCGTTCCTTCTTCAAGATAGGCAAGAATCGCAAAAGCACCCAAGCTCATAAAACAATACACGATCAGATAAAATAATACTTCTTCCCTGACTCCGGCGGCAATTCCGGCGACGATATACCCCGCGTGTGCGATCGACGAATACGCGAGCATTCGTTTTAAATTCTCTTGTTTGAGTGCTAATAAATTTCCATACACCATCGAAAACAACGCGAGAATTCCGGGCAGCCAAGCCCAAGTCGTATCATCCAAAGTCAGAGGAAGTTTTGTATAAAGAACGAGGAGCAATCCCATGGAAGCCGCTTTCGCAGCGGTCGCCATAAATCCCGTGACCGGGGTAAGAGCCCCTTCGTATGCGTCCGGGGTCCACGCGTGATACGGAAAGAGTGCGATCTTAAACGCAACCCCCGTTAAAAACAATACAAGCCCTATCTTTGCAAAATTACCCTGATATCCCATCACGATGATCGGTTTCAATGCTATCGTGATATTTGTGGATCCGCTTCCCCCGAAAAGAAACGCGATTCCCATCAGCATAAACCCCGAGGAAAAGCCTCCCAAAAGAAAATACTTCAAGGTCGCTTCCAAGGAAAATAGATCGCTTCTCGCCATTCCTATCAAAATATAAAGACAGATACTCATCAGTTCGAGTGCTGTAAATACGAGAATAAAATCCTGTCCCGAAGTCATCAACATCATCCCGCAAGTCGCGAACAATAACAGAGGATAGAATTCGGGAAATTGAACATTATAATTTTTTAATATTCTAGGGGCTATGGCAGCGGTTCCGATCGCCATCGAGATATATACGAGATTGAGCCAAAAGGATAAAATGGAATTTTCTATCTGACCTCCGAAATAGGTTCCGTTTCCGGGAAATCGGAACGACGTGTAAAACACGCTTCCGAATGCGATCAATAAAAGCAATCCGGACATGTATCGTACGATCAGAAATTCTCTGGTTTTAAAAAGAACACACAAACAAACGAGAAAAACCCCGCCTCCCGCTAAAATCAAAGAGGGCAGAATGGAGAATAGATCAAGAAGGTTTGGAATCAAATTCATTGCATTGCCTCTTCATCGCCTTCGGGCGAGGTTTCCTTTCCCTTTCGAATCGATTCAGGAAGAGAATATTTACCTTGGTATCCTTTCAATCGTTCTTCATAACGAGCGGGATGTTCTCCCAAGGATTTATAGGAAATATATTTTCTTTCAAAGGGTTTATCGACTATATCTTTTTCCTTTAAAGAACGATCTTGGATCACTTTTGCGGAAGCGGAATTCAACGCGACCCTAACCGAAGATTCCAATACCCTTAAAAACGGTTTCGGATAAATTCCGATCCAGAAGATCATCGCAACGGTGGGAATGAGAATCGTCCATTCTTTCAAGCTGAGATCGTGGTAATCGGTCAGATTTTTTGTGGGTTCTCCGAAAAGCATCCGCTTTGCAAAGAGCAAAAGATAGCCTGCCGCAAAAACGACTCCTGTAGCGGCTAACGCGCCGTATACGACATTCGCCTTGATGCTTCCGAGAATGATTAAAAATTCTCCGATAAAACTGTTGGTTCCGGGAACCCCCAAAGAGGAAAAAATTCCGATCGCAAAAAAGACGGAAAACACGGGAAGCAGTTTGGACAATCCACCGGCTTTTGCTATATCGTTATTTCCGATTCTTTCGTGCAGCATCCCAAGCATAAAGAAGAGTAAACCTGCGGTAAAACCATGGTTGATCATCTGGAGCATCCCGCCGGCCATTCCTTCCTCAGTAAAACTTAAGATTCCCAACATACAAAAACTCATGTGAGAAAGGGATGAGAACGCGACCACTCGTTTCGAATTCTCCTGAGCCATCGCTATGATCGCCCCATAAATGATTCCCGCGATCGCGAGCCCTCCCAAGAGTTCTCTGTATTCGAGCATCTCTTCTGGGAATAACGGAATTGCTAAACGAATAAATCCGTACAATCCGATCTTCAGCAAAATTCCGGAAAGATCCACGGAACCCACCGTCGGCGCTTGCGAGTGAACGTCTGGCATCCAGGTGTGAACCGGAAACAACGGAACCTTGATCGCAAACGCGAGCACAAACGCAAAAAACATAAACAATCGTATATTTTTCGGAATTTCCGGCAGAAGCCCCGTGGAAAGATCTTCGATCACGATCGTTCCGGTTTTAAAATACAGGATTAGAATTCCTGCAAGCATCAACACGGATCCGGTAAATGAAAATATCAGATACTTGATTGCCGCCTTGACTCTTTGATCCTCTCCCCAGATCCCAACCATCAGAACCATCGGAGAAACCATCGCCTCCCAGAAGATATAGAACTGAACGAGGTTTCCCGAAAGAAATACTCCGTGCACGCTCATCTCTACGATCATTAGATAAATATAAAATTCCCGAATTCTGGAGGTGATGCTCGACCAGGTTGCAAGAGTCGATAAAAAAAATAACAAAGAAGACATTCCGCAAAGCAAAAGACTGAACCCGTCCATTCCGACGTGATAGTCTACTCTGAGATTTCCGGAAACCACGATGTCCCGGATCCGATCCACAAACTGAAGAGACGCGTTGTCCGGATCGTATTTAAAATACAATCCGACCAGGATCAAAAAGGGAACGAGCGTAAATGCTCCCGAGATAAAACGCAGCCAGTAGACGCGATTGGATACAAATAAAAACGGAACACCGATCAACGGTAAGAATAAAAATATACTGAGTATAAACGGCGGGAAATCCAAGTTACAGCCCCCTCAATAAAAACAAGGAAAGAATGATTACGGTTCCGAACACAATCAGGATCGCATAGTCGACGACAATTCCGGTTTGGACCCTTCGTAAAACCAAAGAAATCGCAACCGCGACCCTTCCCGTTCCTCTGAGCATCAGATCCAAAAAATTTTTCTCGACGTGATCGGCTAAAAACTTTCCGAGAAGAACGATCGGCTCTATGATAAAACCATGATAGAATTCATCCACGTAGTATTTTTTGGAAAGAATTCTTTTGGCTCCGGTATGTGATTCTTCTGCATCCGGAACGTTTTTCCCGCTTACAAAAATCATTCTGGCGATAAAAATTCCGGATAACGCGATCGCGACGGATACGCCGACCAGGATCAGTTCCAAAGTCGCTCCGGTTTCGTGTGCATCTAACGGCTGCTTTACGATCATCTGAGAGATTTCGATTCCTCTCAAAAACACCGGTGCAAAGTAGCGGGAGAGAACGTCCACTCCTCCGAAAAGAAAATGAGGAACTTCTAAAAATCCTGTGATCGCCGCTCCGATCGATAAAATCACGAGAGGGATCGTCATCACGAGCGGTGATTCGTGAAGATGCGTCGCCTTGTGCGAGGACACACGGGATTCTCCATAAAATGCGAGATACGTCATGCGAAACATGTAGAACGCGGTCATAAGCGCAGTCACGATTCCCAATCCGTAAAAAAGAGTTCCGTAAGCATAACTCTTTTCTAATATTAAATCCTTGGAAAAGAATCCGCTAAACGGAGGAATCCCGGAGATCGCCAACGATCCGATCAAAAACGTGATCCAAGTGATTTTCATCTGTTTTTTGAGTCCGCCCATGTTGCGGAGATCCTGCTCGTGATGGAGCGCGTGGATCACGGAACCGGAGCCCAAAAAAAGAAGCGCCTTAAAAAACGCGTGAGTCATCAAGTGAAAGAGCCCCGCGACATACGCGCCAGCTCCCATCGCGACGAACATATATCCCAACTGAGACACGGTCGAATACGCGAGCACCTTTTTGATATCGTTCTGAAATAAGCCGACGGTCGCGGCAAAAAAAGCGGTCACCGATCCGATGATCACGATCCAATGCCCCACTTGCGGAGCCGAAAGAAAGATCGGATTCAGTCTTGCGATCAGGAAAATTCCGGCGGTTACCATCGTCGCCGCGTGGATCAACGCGGACACCGGAGTTGGTCCCGCCATCGCGTCCGGAAGCCAAACGTGCAGTGGAAGCTGAGCGGACTTTCCGATCGCTCCTATAAAAAAACAAATTCCAACAAGCGGAAGGATATATCGAAACGAAGGCACTTCGGGAATCGCCTCCGCAATTGCCGTAAACGATACCGAACCCGTATACCAATACACGAGAGAAATCCCGAGTAACATCCCGAGATCCCCGATTCGGTTTGTGATAAACGCCTTCATTCCTGCGTTTGCAGCCGAATCCTTGTGATAGTCAAACCCAATCAACAGATACGAACAAAGCCCGACTCCTTCCCATCCTAAAAAAAGAAGAATTAAATTTTCTGCAAGTACCAGATTGAGCATCGAAAAGATAAACAGATTCAAATACGCAAAATAACGGGTAAAACCCGGATCTTCCTTCATATATCCGATGCTATAGAGATGGATCAACGCTCCGATCCCGGTAATGATCAAAATCATATATAAGGAAAGCTGATCTACTTGATACGCGAGGGATACTTTGATTCCCCCGGCTTCAATCCAAGGAAATACGGTCACGATCTCCGGAATGGAACGTTCCATCGGATGAAACAGAAAAAAGGAAACCAAGGCAAGACCAAAGGAGATAAATACAACCGCGGTGGAAAAAATTCCAGTAAAACCTTTCAGCCATTTACCGAAAAGACCAGAAACTAAAAATCCGATCAGAGGAAGTGCGACTAACGTTGGGATGAGGACTGAAATTTCCATTTTTTCTACCATTTCATCAGATTCATTTCGTCCACAAAGCTCGTTTTTTTGATCCTATGGATCGCAATCACGATGGCCAATCCGATCGCCGCCTCGGAAGCCGCGATTGCCATTACGAAAAACACCACAACTTCTCCATCCACTTGGTGCAGAGCCTTGGAAAAAGTTACAAACACAAGATTGACCGAGTTTAATATCAATTCGATCGACATAAAGATAAGAACCGCGCTTCTTCTCACAAGAACCCCCGCGACCCCGATCGTAAACGTGATCATCGCCAGGATTAAAAAATATTCCACCGGGATTCCGGAAATCCAAAGACTCATATTCTTCCTCCCTGTTCGCCCTTTCCTAACGTCTTTTTCCCGAGCACCACTACGCCCAAAACCGCGGCGAGGAGAAGGATCGAAATCAATTCAAACGGAAGAAGGTATCTTAAAAACATCGCGGTTCCGACCACTGCAGTATTTCCTTTGGAGGTGAATCCGAGACCGTTGTCCGTGTTTCCGCCTTTGGGAATGTCCATGGAATATAAGTTACTTCCGTTCTCTCCGTAACCGATCCTTTGAGAACTTTTAGACGGAATCCCGTCCTGAACCGCGGTGATCAAAAGAACTCCCAAAAACGCGACAAGACTAAGATAGAGAATTTTTTTAACCGGTTTCTCAAAGATAAAAAGAGTTTGCGATTCTTCTCTTAAAGAGAGGAGCATCAAAACAAAAACCACCAAGACCATGATCGCTCCCGCATATACGAGAAGCTGCATCGTCGCGAGAAAGATCGCGTTCATCACCGCGTAGATCGCCGCGAGCGAAAAAAAACTCAATACAAGAAGAACCGCGGCCGTGATCGCATTCGGATGAAAAATCACTCCTAAAGAGCTGAGTATCATCACCGCGGAGAACAGAAAAAACAGGAGCAGTTGGGGTTGATCTGTAAATGGCATATTCTTTATATTCTTAAAATTGTATATAGATACTTGCGATCAGGATGTTCAAGATCGCCCAGGGAATGAGTTTTTTCCATCCCAAGGTCATCAGTTGATCGTAACGAAATCGGGGAAGGGTCCATCTCACCCAGAGAAACAAAAAGGTAAAAAAGAGAACCTTTCCTAAAAAGAAAAAGAGTCCTAAAAGAGGCTGAAGCACGTGCCCGTCCAAAATGCCGAACGGAACCAAATATCCGCCGAAGAAAAGCAAGGTGACGACGCAGCTCATCGTGATCATGTTCATGTATTCCGCGATAAAAAACAATGCGAACTTAAACGCTCCGTATTCCGTGTGAAACCCGACTACGAGTTCGGACTCGGCTTCCGCCAAGTCAAAGGGAAGACGATTTGTCTCCGCAAACATGGAAACCGTAAATAGAAAAAATGCGATCAACCCGGGAAGTTTGAAAATATTCCAGAGACCCGCCTGAGATGCGCTGATATCCGTGAGTTTTAAAGAACCAGTGATGATTACGATGGACACGACGCTCATTCCCAATGGAAGCTCGTAACTGATCATCTGAGCCGTGGAACGGATCGCGCCTAACAACGAATATTTGTTGTTACTCGCCCAACCCGCGATGATGATCCCATACACGGCAAGAGAAGAGATCGCAAATAAGAATAAGATTCCCGTATCCGGATTGGCGACCTGCAGATCCAAAAATACAAGACCGGTCGCATTCTGCAAAAATCCGGGAAGAGGAATTTGTCCTCCGAGAGGAACCACGGACCAAGCCATGATCGCACAGGTCATCGAGATCGCAGGTGCGATCAGATACATCACCTTGCTTACCTGGGTCGGAAACACTTCTTCTTTGGTAAGAAATTTGATTCCATCCGCGAGGGGCTGTAAAAGTCCCCAGATCCCAGCGCGGTTTGGCCCCTTTCGATCCTGGATAAAACCCGCTACCTTTCTCTCAGCAAGAGTATAATACGCGCAGGCGGTGATCAGGATAAAAAAGAAAAGACCGCTTTTCAAAAGCCAAAATAAGATTTCATTCCAGTTCATGGAGTTTTTTGTCCTTCCGCAACAACGGATTCGGAAATTTTATCTTCCTTTCTTCTCCGAAGTTCCACAACCGGCTCCGGTTTTACCTTGAGCCTGGCGTCAAACTCGGAACGAAATTTCTGAATCGCAGGACGAACCGCTCCCACACAGGCGTCCGAAAGAGGACAGATGGTCGTTCCGCCTTCCATGTTTCTGGACAAGGAAAGAATCAGATCGATGTCCTGAGTCGTACCTTCTCCGTCCCTGATTTTAGAAAGAATGTCCCGAACCCAGTGGGTTCCTTCGCGGCACGGAGTACACTGACCGCAGGATTCGTGAGCGTAGAATCTCGCAAATCGATACGTGGTTTCCACGATGTCCGCGCCTTCCGCGAGCACGATCACCGCACCCGAACCGAGCATGGTCTTGTGAGCCGCCATCGATTCGAAATCCATATTCGCGGTTTTGCATTCTTCCGCGGTGAGAATGGGAACCGAGGATCCGCCCGGGATGACAGCCTTCAGAGGTTTGTCGTCCGTGATCCCGCCGCAGAGATCATTCACAAGTTCTAATAAAGGAGTTCCTAATTCGATTTCATAAACACCCGGCCGTTTCACGTTACCCGAAACGCTAAACAGTCTTGTACCGGGGGATTTTTCGGTTCCGATCTTGGAATACCAATCCGCGCCCTTGTCGATAATATGAGGAATCGCGGAAAACGTTTCCACGTTGTTGACCACGGTAGGAGAACGATACAAACCCGAAACCGCAGGGAACGGGGGTTTGAGTCTTGGATGACCTCTTCTACCCTCGATCGAGTTGATGAGCGCGGTTTCTTCTCCACAGATATAGGCTCCCGCGCCTTCGTAAAGAATGAGATCAAAATCAAAACCGGAATCCAGAATATTCTTACCCAGATATCCCTTTGCATAAGCTTCGTCGATCGCCTTCTGCATCGTCTTAGCGCCTTTCTGAAATTCCCCCCGGATATAAAAAAATCCTTTGTTGGAATTGATCGCTCTGGCTCCGATGATCATCCCTTCTATGATCTGATGAGGAAGGTTCTCAATCAGTTTACGATCTTTGAATGTTCCTGGTTCGCCTTCGTCCGCGTTGCAGATTATATATTTCGGTTTTGGAATGTCTTTCGGGATAAACGACCACTTGAGTCCGGTCGGAAAACCGGCCCCTCCCCTTCCTCTCAAACCCGATTTTTTGACTTCAGCGATGATATCGTCCGGTTTCATCGCGAGGGCTTTTTTTAACCCGTCGTAACCGTGAACGGATTCGTAAAACTCAAGTTCGGTAGACTTGGGATTATCAATGTATTTCGTAAGAATTTTCATCTCTGCCATAAGGGTTTCCTTTGTCAGTTCAAACTTTCAAGAATCTGATCCACCGTTTCGGGAGTCAGCTGCTCGTAAAAATCGTCGTTGATCTGCACCATAGGCGCGTAACCGCAGGCCCCGAGACATTCCACTTCTTCCAGCGTAAACTTCTGATCGGGGGTCGTTTGTCCCAGATGAATTCCGAGACGGTCACAGAGATGTTTTTCGATTCTATCGTTTCCCTGAAGATAACAACTCGAGGTTCCGCAGATCTGAATATGATACTTTCCTACCGGCTTTTTGTTATATAAAGTATAGAATGTAGCGACACCATAGATCTGAGCCAAGGAGATCGGATCTCCAAGGCGATCCGCGATGTAGTTCATCCCTTCCTGATCCACAAACCCGTTTTCTCTTTGGAGAATATACAAACACGGAAGTATGAGGGAGCGTTTGTCCGGAAATACTTCCAGCATTTTCTGAAATCTTTTTTCGGAGGTGTCACTGAACTTGTAACTCATCAGCAATCCAACTCCCCCGCGATCACATTCAGAGAGCTCATGGTCGCGACCGAATCCGCGAGCAGACCGCCCCGAACGAGTTCCGCAAACGATTGATAATACCAAAAACAAGGACGTCTAACGTGAACTCTCCAAGGTGATTTTTCTCCTTCGGAAACGATATAATATCCGAGTTCGCCGTTTGCAGCTTCGGTAGCCATATAGTGTTCACCCGGAGGAACTTTTACCCCGTGCATGATGATCTTGAAGTGATAGATCAATTCTTCCATATTGTTGTAGACTTTCTGTTTTTCCGGAAGATAAGCGTGAGGAAGATCCGCGTGCCAAGGTCCGGAAGGAATTCCGTCTACAAGCTGTTCGATGATCCGGATCGACTGTCGCATTTCTTCCATACGCACTAACGTTCGATGAAGAACCGAACCGTCCTCTCCGACCGGAATGTCAAAGTCCACCTGATCATAGAGCATATATGGTTCATCTCTGCGAACGTCCCAGTCCACACCCGCCGCTCTGAGATTCGGCCCGGTGTATCCGTATGCGATTGCGTCTTCGGCGGAAATTCCGCCGATTCCTTCGGTACGTCCCAGAAAGATTTTATTTTTTAAAAGAAGGCTGTTGAATTCTTCGATTGCAGGTTTGAGTCCGTTGCATACGAGTTTTACCTCTTTGGCAAACTCCGGATAGATGTCCCTTTCGAGACCGCCGATTCTGCAAAACGTGGTGGTCAATCTCGCCCCGGTTAACTTCTCGATCACTTGATAGATATTTTCGCGATGATGAAAGAGATGCAATAATCCCGAGAATGCGCCCAAGTCCACACCGAGAATCCCGCTGCAGATGATATGATCCATGATTCTCGAAAGTTCGGAGATGATCATTCTCACATACGTCACTCGATCCGGAACGCTGATCTGCATCATCTTTTCCACTGCGAGAATCCAGCCGATATTGTTTAGCGGCGTGGAAACGTAGTTCATCCGATCTGTACAGACCAGAAACTGATTGTAAGTATAACGTTCTCCTAATTTTTCAAAACAGCGGTGCACGTATCCGATCACGGATTCTGCTTCCACGATTCTCTCTCCGTCGAGTTGAATCACATTTTGAAGAATCCCATGAGTCGCGGGATGAGAAGGACCTAAGTTTACGAGGAGGTGTCCTTCCGGAAGATTTTGAAATTTCTGCTGAAAGTGTTCTGCGGTTTTTTCATACATCATTCTACTTTCCTCCCTCCTTCTTTGTAATATCATCGTTGATATGAATATGCAGTAGATCTTCGATCAGATAATCCTGACCGAATCCTTCCAACGGAAAATCCTTTCTCAGAGGATGTCCTTGAAAATTATCGGGAAGCAAAATCCGATCCAAACTCGGGTGATTGATAAATTCAATTCCGAATAGGTCGTATACTTCCCGCTCCGGCCAGTTCGCGCCCTTATAAACTCCGGTGATACTGGGAATCGATTCCCCTTCTTCCACTCGGACCTTGATTTGGATTCTGCTCGACGCCTTATTTCCGGAACGTAAAAGATAACACACTTCAAAACGAGGTTCTCTTTTTCCGAGCCAATCGATCGCCGTGAGGTCGTTTAGAAAATTATAATGGAGTGATGGATCGTTTTTTAGCGCGGACAATACGGGAATCAAAGCTTCCGCTTTTATAAAAAAGACGGGAACGTTGGAAACAACCGGCGCGGCATCTGCGTCCAAAAAATGAGAAAACTTTTCTTTGAGAAACCGTTCTACTGCTTCTTTCATCGTACGACCAGGGGTTTATTTCTTTCGTTCAATTCCTGGATTTTCTGCATCACTTCCTGACGTCTCGCTTCCAGCCCCTGCGTTTTCATCTTTTCCTGCAATTTGACCAATGCATCTAAAATCGCTTCGGGTCTCGGAGGACAACCCGGAACATATACATCCACCGGAAGAATTCGATCTACACCTTGCAGAACTCCGTATGTGTTGAACATTCCACCCGAAGAAGCACAGGCCCCGACGCTGATCACGAATTTTGGTTCCGCCATTTGATCGTAAATTTGACGAAGAACCGGAGCCATTTTATAAGTGATGGTTCCGAGAACCAAAATCATGTCCGCCTGACGCGGGGAAAACGAAGGACGTTCCGCTCCAAAACGAGCGATATCGTAATCGGAACACGCAGTACTCATATATTCGATTCCGCAACACGCGGTGGCAAAAGGATAAGGCCAAAGCGAATTACTTCTTCCCCATTGAATCACCGCCTCGACGTTGCCGAGTTGGATCATATCTCCCAGGGCCTGGCCCGGACCTTTACTCAGATCACTCAATCCCATTCCAGAGCTCCTTTCTTCCAGATATAGTATAAGCCCACAACAAGGGTGAGGACAAACACAAACATCTCAAAGATGAGAAAAAAACCGATTCCCGCGTTCTTAAATCCGATCAAATTGACCGCATACGGAAAAAGAAAAACGGCTTCGATGTCGAACAAAATAAAAAGAACCGCAACGAGATAAAACTTAATATTAAAAAGTCCTCTCGCATCCCCATAGTATTGGACTCCGCATTCGAAGGTATCCTGAGGTTTCGATTTTTTTTTCGGACCGATGAGTATGGCAAGGGTAAGAATCAGAGCAGAGAAACCTACTCCGAGTAAGAATTGAATTAATAAGGGGCCAAGATGCTCGGGAGCGCTATCCATAGCTACTATTAGAATCCGGTTTGCACATAGCCTGTCAATCAATTTCGTGATCTATCTCGCGCCCCATAGGAAGCGAGATAGCCACGAGCAGCAGAGCGTTGCGAGTGGTTCGCAACGAAGTTGCGAAATAGCGCCCATAGGAAGCGAGATAGCCACGAGCAGCAGAGCGTTGCGAGTGGTTCGCAACGAAGTTGCGAAATAGCGCCCATAGGAAGCGACGAAACTCAGGTGATTCCCTCTCAATGGATCGGGACTCAAGCCAAAAGCCGCGAAGCGAAAACTCAATACTCACTTTCTAGCGGCGTTCGAATAATGTTGGTTCGCAACGAAGTTGCGAAATAGCGCCCATAGGAAGCGACGAAACTCAGGTGATTCCCTCTCAATGGATCGGGACTCAAGCCAAAAGCCGCGAAGCGAAAACTCAATACTCACTTTCTAGGGGCGTTCGCATAATGTTAGCTCACGACGAAGTCGTGAAACGCGCCCCTGTCACTGCAACCCGTAAGGAATGGAGGCTAAGTTCTGCGAGTGGTTTGCAACGAGGAAGCGAGATAGCCGGCGAACAGGAGTATTCCCGAACGATCCGTGGGACATTGCGGGTCACATTCGACAAGAGCGAAGGTTGGTTTCTCGTGTTTCCTGGAATGTTTTTTGAATCCAAAGCTCCAGATTGGGACAAAAAAATCAAAAAAAAGGATCGAGCGAAATGTTCCGAAAAAAAAGAAGCACCGCTATAACATTTTGGTGGTTTCAAAATCCGATCAAAACTCTTTTTTTGGAGTCGCTTTTTTCCTTTCAAAGGGCGCATATCGTAACAAATTTGTATTTTCTTATACGAGCCCTCTTCACAACTAAAATTTCAAAGATCCTTTGTTTTAGAATTTTATAAAGAATCAAAAAATTCGCCCAATTTAGTTTGATAAAAAACAGATAGACAAAACATACCTGTGGCTTCTCGTGGAATCGGATACAAAGGAAGAACGAATTGTCAACCGTTCGTAATGCAAATCAACTTTCTTTGGGAGGAATTTTCATTCTTCCCTTGAGTCGTATCTTTTTCCTGATACTGTTTTTCGTATTGCCCGATTGTTCCTCGTCAAAAAATTCCATCTACGGAACCGTTTTCGTTCGAAGAGGATTTACACCGGAAAAACAGATAAGACACATAGTGTTCCCGGTTCGGGTCCGTTCCGGTTGGCTCTTAAAAGATCAACACTTGGAGCAGAAAAAAATTATTGAAACGAGAAACTTTGATAAGCTGGAACTCGCAATTCTCAATTATGGCGGAAAAATTCAGGAAAAATACAATACCGAAAAACAGTTTCGTTCGACTCTCGAAAGTGAAAACGCCTTTAGCGATGAAAAGGGAATCAGGATCGCAAAACAATTGAAAGGGGAAGTTGCGGTTTTCACAGAAGTGACCGACTACGGAGCCTCTTCGGGAAATGCAATTCTGGAAGTCACCGTAAAAGCGATGGATGTAGATAACGGAGAAATTCTCTGGAAAGGAATTTTTTCAGGAAAAGCCTTGGGTCTTCAAGACAGCGTCGACATGTCCATTTTAGAATCGGAAATCTACGAACAACTTACAAAAAAACTAATACAAAAAACGGAGTAAAGGAGAATGTCATGGCAAAGGTAGTATTATCCAGTTTTGCGGAGCTTGCGGCCTATACCGGAAAGGAGATCGGAGTTTCGGATTATCATACGATTACCCAGGAACAGGTCAACAAGTTCGCGGACGCGACCTTGGATCATCAGTGGATTCATACGGATCCGGTAAGAGCGGCGAAAGAATCTCCTTTTGGGGGAACGATCGCGCACGGATATCTTACACTTTCCATGGCGCCCTATCTACTATCCCAAATATTAGAATTAAAGAATATTAAAATGGGAATCAACTATGGGATGGAAAAACTCCGATTTTTAGAACCCGTAAAAGTGGGAAGCAAATTGAGAATCAAAGCGGAACTGATCGAACTAAAGGACTTGAGAGGGACCGCGAGAATGACCTTAAAAATGACGTTTGAAACCGAAGGATCTGCAAAAGCGGCTGCCGTCGGTGAGGTTATCTATCTCTATCAATTTGCCTAATTTAAAAAATTCAAAATTAAGGTAAACTATGACCCCGAGACTGATCATTTATATGATCTCGAGAATTCGAGACGAGTTTCACAGACATCTCAATTCCGAACTCAAAGAAAAAGGCCTGGGCGCCCTCTCCACAACGCACGCCGACATCCTGTTCGCTTTGGTAAAAAAGAAACGTGCGCAGATGCAGGAAATCGCCAAGATGATCAATCGGGATAAATCCACATTAACCGCTCTTGTCGACAAACTGGAAAATCTCGGATTTGTCGAAAGAATCCGGGATCCGGGAGATCAAAGAATCGTTCATCTCGGACTGACTTCAAAGGCGTTTACCATTCGTCCTATTCTTCTTGGAATTTCAAGATCCTTGGTCAACAATCTCTACAAAGGTTTTACCGAAGAGGAAAAAAAAGAACTGGTCCGATTGTTGGAAAAACTCTACAATAACCAGAATCCGGATTCAAACTCTTCGGACTTTGTTTGAGATAAAAAAAATCTCTCGGAGGAAATGATGACTGTTTTGGCGCAAATCGCCTCCGGATTTTCAGGGTTGATCCTATTGACCCTTTCGCTTTTACACTTTTACTGGGTCTTTGGGGGAAGCCTTGGAAAAACCAAGACGATTCCGGCCGATCCCCAAGGAAAGCTCGCGTTCGTCCCGGGAAAAGCCGTTACCGCTTTAGTAGGAATCCTTCTTTTTACTGCCGCGCTTTGTCCGCTCTGTATGAGAGTAGAAAACGTCCTCTCGATCCCGAAAAACGTTTTTCAATACGGATGTTATTTCCTATCTCTGATTTTCTTTTTAAGAGCAGTCGGAGATTTCAAATTCGTGGGCTTTTTTAAAAAAATAAAGACCACAATATTCGCCCAATACGACACTCGCTTTTATTCCCCCCTTTGTGTTTTTCTTTCGTTTCTTTTATTTCTCTCCGCTTGCTCATAATTCAGCATCTGCAGATCGCCCCCGCAATGCGATTCGAGAAACTCAGATTTTTTCGAAAGCATTTTTTTCCATTTGATAATTTGAGGGGTTGAATTTCCATTCTCCTCGCATGAAATCAAAACATTCCTTCCTAGAAAAATTTCGTTATCACTTCGACAATTTTATGTCCAGAGGGGGCGGTTCCGTATTTATCGCTCTGATTACCCTATTTTTAATCGCATTCGTATTACTTTCGATCGTCCGGGTTTTGGGGGGGCTCCTTTTCCCGGATGAATCCGTGCAAGGTCAGGGAGAATTTCTGTGGAGAGTCTTTTTACAAATCTCGGACGCGGGTGCGGTCGCGGAAGACGGAGAAGCCAACTGGTATAACAAAACGACCGGAATTCTTACCGTGTTTCTCGGACTGGTTTTATTTTCAAGTTTGGTTGCGTTTATCACAAGCCAATTCGATCAGAAGATTCAGGATCTGCGCAAGGGCAAAAGTGACGTATTAGAAAGTGATCATACGATCATTCTCGGTTTCGGAGTTCGGGTCGTGGAGATCATCAAGGAACTCATCGAGGCGAATTCTTCTGAAAAAAGGGCTGTGGTTGTGATTCTCTCCGAAGAAGACAAGGAAGTGATGGATGATTTTCTTGCTGAGAATCTGGAAGACCGCAAGACCACGAAAGTAATCACGCGTTCGGGAACCCCATCCAGTTTGCATTCTTTGAGAAAGGTAAACGCGGGAGAAGCAAAATCGGTTCTGGTTTTAAATTCTTCCGGAGACGAGGATTCCAAGGAAGGGAGATCCATCGGAGACGCAAAGGTTCTCAAATCTCTGATGGCGTTAGTCGCGCTTGGCCATGACAAGGAACTTCCCCCGATCGTCGCCGAACTCTATAGCGAAGAAAACCGTCAGATCGCCCAGGAGCTTTCCGGCACGATTCAGGTGATGGACGAAAGAAACATTCTTGCAAAACTTTTGGTCCAAACTTCGAGAACCTCTGGACTCGCAGTCGTTTATTCCAATCTCGTGGGTTTTGAAGGCGATGAAATCTACTTTTTCAAACCTGCCACCGGCTGGAACGGTAAGAACTTTAAAGAAATTTCGTTTCGATTTAACGAATCCGTTCCTCTCGGTTTTAGAAAGGAGGACGGAGACATTCTTCTCAATCCTTCCGCCGATTACGTTCCCGGAGACAAAGAAGACGCGGTCCTTCTGGCGGAAGACGATTCTAAGATTCGATATCTGGAAAGCGCCGTCGCTTTTCCAAAAGAATATCAACAGCCTAAAAAGAAACGATCCAATCCGATCGACAAACAGCTCATCGTAGGATGGAATTCCAAAAGTCCTTTGATCGTGGAGGAATACGCGAAATTTGTAGCGCCCGGATCCACAATCGACGTTCTCGTAAAACAAATCGACGACGAGTTCAAAGCTGCGATCATAAAGTTGAAGAAAAAATATCCGAAGATCGTATTGCGTTCCTTTCAGGCCGATCTTTCGCAAGAATCAGTGATGAAACGTCTCGCTCCCGAATCCTATGATTCGGTCATCTTCTTAGCCGAAGAAAAAGAAAACATCGAAGAAGTAGACGCGCAGACGATTTCTCTTTTGCTCCGTTTCCGTCAGTATTTCAAACGTTATGCTTTCAAATCCGGAAACCAGCCTAGGACTCAACTTATCACCGAAATCATGAACTCCGAAAATACGGAAATTGTTTTGGAAACGGGTGTAAAGGATTTTCTCATCTCCAACCAATTCGTATCGAAGATGATGGCTCAGGTTTCCCAAGAGCCCGACGTTATGCGTGTTTATGAAAATCTATTCAGCCCCGAAGGTAGTGAAATTTATCTCAAACCCGCTTCCTTGTATTTCGAAACTCTTCCGCAAACATTTACTTTTGCCGACTGCGTCGGTGCGGCTCTCAAGCGAAGCGAAACCTGTTTTGGAATCCGAATCGCTTCCGAAGAAAAAGAGGAGGAGAAAGGTTATGGAGTGCATTTGATTCCACCCAAGGCGAACCAGTTTACAATCCACCCCGAGGACAGTTTGATCGTTTTGGCGGAAGACCAGACATAGATATCGAACGACCCGTAGGGAGTGACGAAACTCAGATGATCCCCTCTCTATGGATCGGGTCTCAAGCCAGCGAACAACGGAGTGTTGTGAGCGGCTTCCAACGAAGTTGGAAAAGAGAACGATCCAGAAAACTTATTCGAAAAGTTACTCTGATTTATGCGCGCTCAACCGAATGCATGTCTTCCAACACAACTCTGGGTTCCATCGAAGAATAAAAGTCTCTTCGATTTGCGACATTCGCTCCCGTAATTTTGTCGTATAACTGACAGATCACCGCGAGCGGGATCAAATCGATTTCGGCGGATCGATCGTCATTCACCAACCACAGATAGTGGTTGAGTTTTAAAAGAGGAATGTATGCAGCGACTCCGAAGGCCCAATCGTCATAGGAACCGCCAGCGGCAATTCGCGATAGCATGTAGCATTCCTTCATCATCATTCGATTGCTATTTTCGTGTTTTGCCAGTTCAAATCCATACTCTTTGTCATAGACCTTGATGAGCTGCTCATAGTTGCCAAAGGCCAAATCGAGCAAGACTTCGTAGGCCTGCCACCTATCTCGGGAACTTATCTCTGCGGATCCAGGTAATGCCCAAAGTGCCCCAAATGCAGCCTTGGCGAACGGCACGAGATCGGAAAAGTCGTCTTTTTTCGAGATCTGCCTTGCGAGCACTTTTGCCAGGATGTATCTGATGGTGGCTGTAATCCGCGCAAACGTTTCCGAGTTTATGTCGATCGGGGGAAAGCGACTTTCCAAATCTGTGGTCAATAGAAAATCCAACATACCTGGCCGCTCTTCCTGGTTGTGGGTGATCTGGAACCTCAGAGTGCGCTGTAACAAATCATAGAATTCGATATAAAATTCGGAAGTCGTCTCGCACGTATCCAGCCAGTGCTGGGGATTCAAAAACTTTTCCGTACTTCTGAGAGCGCCGCTACCGAGTCGAGCATTCAGCTCCTCTGCGCGCTTGATAAACTCTTCTTCCGCTTTTGGATTCATTTTGGCTATAGACGGTTTGTTTTGAATCGAGTCAATAAATAATTTTATGAATTAAATTTCAAACAAGAGAACTCACTCAGCATCGGATAGAAATCTGTTTCACCTAATAGCGACTTAGCTCCTTAAGTCGATGCTGAGTGAATCGTCCAAATACAAAACGACGAATTTTCGATTATGAGAAATGATTTTACCACAAATGATTTAAATTCAGTAGCAACCGATAATCGCCAACACCAATGCAGTGAAAAAAGCAAAAAGAAGAAAGCTAAATTTGTTAGAGCTTGCTAATGACCAAAAGGATCAAACGAAAAGCTCTTGAGTTTGTATCGCTGTTTACTTTCACTTTTCGATTGTTAGCATAAAACCACCTAACATTCTTTAACGGCACACCGGCAAAAACTCGACTGACACCCGTTCTTGAGCGGGATGACAGATCAAACCCATCTAACAGAGGAATCAGGATTCAATCAACCGGAATGAATCATTCTTCTAAATTTCCGAACCCGTGATATAATACGCGAGCCTTTCTTATACCCTCATTTGAAAAATAAGAAGGCAAAGTTATAGGAGCAAATAAAATCTGAATGAAGATACAAAAAACAGTAACCATAGTATTTCTAACGTTTTTAGGATTACCTGCAATCCTTATCGCTGGTCCCAATGAAGACCTTTTGAAGGCGGCCTGGGATGATGATTTGGCCAAAGTAAAAACAGCACTCTCTCAAGGAGCAGACCCAAATGCCAAAGACGTCTTTGGAGAATCCGCATTACACAAAACCACTTCAAAGTCAAAAACAGAAATTGCAGAACTACTCATTCAAAAAGGAGCAAACGTAAACGCGACTGACGGCAAAGGAAGAACTCCTCTGATGAAAACGTTTTTTCAATCGATGGTCAAATTCCTTCTCGAAAAAGGCGCCGATATAAATCTTAAAGACGAAAAAGATTGGACCGCTGTCCTGCATCAAACGAGTTATGGTACTACTAATTTAGAGGTGATCGAATCACTCGTCGCAAAAGGAGCCGCAATTCAAGTTCAAGGAAAAGATGGGGTCACTCCACTGATGCTCGCTTGCAAGAACGATAACACTCAGCTAATCGATTTTTACATTCAGAAAGGTCTCGACGTCAATGCAAAGGATGGAACTGGCAAAACCGTCCTAATGTATGCGGCGGAAGGGCCATCCAAACCCGATTTGATTCAAATGCTATTAAAAAAAGGTGCAAACAAAGCGACAAAAAATACGGCAGGTAAAACGGCCTTTGATTTGGCCTCAGAGAGATCCGCAACGTTTGAACCTTACATTCAATACAAAAAAGAAGTTGCAAAGTTGTTAAAATAAGGAGTCCTAAAAAGCCATTCCGAATTGCAAGGCGGTTTGGCTGGTAGTGTCATGAATACTGTGTAAATAACTTTCTTTAAAACGAATCTAATTTCAATCGATCTCCGAAAATAATTGAAAACTGATTCATTGCTTGAACTCAGCGACTCGCTCTCTAAGGATCGCTCGCCATCCCAATCTTGAATCGGCATGGTCCATTTTTTAGACATATTATTCAACGCTAAATAGAGAAGCTTGACTGCCGCCTCATCGGTAGGAAAGGATCCCCGATTCTTGATTATTTTTCTTAGACCCATATTCATAGATTCGATAGCGTTTGTAGTGTATATCGCCTTACGAATATTAGGTGGGTAAGCCAAAAAAGGAATCACCGATTCCCAATTACTTCTCCAGGACTTGCTGATCATCGGATACTGACTGTCCCACTTGGCAGAAAAATCATCAAGGCTTTTCTTTGCGATCTCTTCCGATGGAGATTTGTAGATGGCCTTTAGGTCGATTACCAACTCTTTCTTCTGTTTGTAAGAAACCCATTTCAAAGAATTCCTCACCATATGAACGATACAAAGCTGAACTTGTGCATTAGGAAAGACTGATATGATCGTATCCGGAAATCCTTTTAGTCCGTCGACACAAGCGATTAAAATATCTTCGACTCCTCGATTCTTTAAATCGGTTAAAATCTGAAGCCAGAACTTTGCTCCTTCGGTTCTTTCTACCCAGATCCCAAGAATCTCCTTTGTGCCCTGTAGATTGATTCCTAAAGCCAAATAAAAGGCTTTGTTCACGACGTGATTGCCATCTCTTACCTTCACGATCAGCGCATCCATAATGAGAATCGGATACACTTTGTCCAAGGGGCGGTTCTGCCACTCGATCACCGTTTCCATTACGGAATCCGTTACTTGAGAAATTAGATCCGCTGAGACTTCGACTTGATAGATTTCTTTGAGATGTCCGGAAATTTCTCGAGTTGTCATTCCACGAGAATACATCGAGATGATCTTTTCATCGAATCCCGTAAAGCGTGTCTGTCCTTTCTGAATGATCTGAGGTTCGAAACTTCCGTTCCTATCTCGAGGAACTTCCAAATCGATAGAGCCAAAGTCTCCTTTGAGCTTTTTGCTACTTTTTCCATTTCGAGAATTGCCTGAGTTATTGCCAGTCGAGGCGTTCTTCTCATATCCAAGGTGATGTGTCATCTCTCCTTCCATCGCTCGTTCAACAAGCGATTTGGTGAGTTGTTTTAAGAGTCCTTCGTTTCCGATCAGCTCTTCCGGGGTCTTACCTTTGATTAACTCATCGAGAAGTTCTTCAGCTCGATTCTTTGGTTTGCTCATATTGCTTTATCCTTGTTACTTTTTGGTTAGTCACAAGTCATTTACACAATGTAGCTGACACCTTCTTTGTAATAGCTAATATAAGATCTTACACTCTTTTAAAGTTTATTACGAAAATTGTAAGTTGTCGAGATACTTATTCTTAGCTAACTCCTTCGTGTCAAGGAAAGTCTGTATCGGAGTTTTACCAAAACAATACTTGCCTTGATGTGTTCTTTCGTTATTATAAGAATCGATCCAGTGATCCAAATCTTTTTGCAAATCTTCAATCGAGCTGTATACCTTTTTCCTGAAAGCAATGGCATAAAATTCGTCTTGAATGGTTCGGTGAAATCTTTCACAAATTCCATTAGATTGAGGATGCCTTGCTTTTGTTTTTGAATGGTCTATATCTTCCAAAGCAAGGAACAACTGAAATTCATGGTGTTCTCTATTTCCGCAATACTCGGTCCCTCTATCCGTTAAAATTCTCAACAAGCGAAGGCCTTCTTCTTCGAACCAAGGAATCACTTTGTCGTTTAACATATCAGCAGCGACTAATGCGTTCTTCCGATCGTAAAGTTTTGCCATCGCCACTTTAGAATAAGAGTCGATAAAGGTCTGCTGGTAAATCCTTCCTACGCCTTTGATTGTGCCCACGTAATACGTATCTTGACATCCCAAGTATCCTGGATGTTCCGTTTCTATTTCACCTTCAACTTGCTTCTCTAATTTTCTTCTTTCCAATGCCTGCACTTGGGATTCGGTTAATACGGGAGAATCTCCTTGAGCCATGAACGCCTCTAAAGCCTTCAGTCTTTTTTGAAAGGTCTCTAAATCGTGACGAACCCAGACACTTCGAACAGTTGCAGGGGCGACTATAATCCCTTTTTTTTCAATTCATTCGATGCTCTCTGTTGACCGTAAGCAGGAAAGTCGATCGCCATTTTTTTTACCGCTTCTTCTTTTTCAGGTTCGATACGATTTTTAGGATTCGGTTTACGTCTACTCAGATCCTGGAGAGCGAGTTCGCCTCCTTTCTCATATAACTCTTGAAAACGATAGAAACTATCCCGCGAATAGCCCATAACGTTACACGCCTTTGAGACGTTCCCTAAGGTCTCTGCTAACTTCAAAAGACCTACCTTGTTCTTAATTATTTTTTGTGCCGTTGTCATCTTTTTTCTCCTTATTTATTTTAAGGAGTGTAAGATCAACTCTTAACTATTACAGATTAACTCATCGAGAAGTTCTTCAGCTCGATTCTTTGGTTTGCTCATATTGCTTTATCCTTGTTACTTTTTGGTTAGTCACAAGTCATTTACACAATGTAGCTGACACCCTCAAACGTCTCGATCACTCTCTTGTTCTCAAATGTATTGGTATTCTCGTTCCAAGACGCAACTACGTCTCCGATACGAATCTTCTCGATCGCAACCAGTTCGTCGTCAGATTCTCCGGTAACCGAATTCGTATTTCTTGATTCTTGAAGATTCTCTTTTTTGAATCTCTTCACAGGAACGTCACCACGAAAACAAGACGTCAACTCAAGCACTCCCTTGGAGTCCACCATCTTCGTCCCGTCGTTGGCAATTCCAAACGATTGCAACACATCCGCCTTGATCCCAGCTACAAACTTCCCAAACGTAGTCGTCGGGCTGTCTCCGTTAAACTGAATCTTCACCCCAGCCTTCTCTCCAGCTTGAGAGATAACACTCTGCCAAGTTCCAATGTCCTTAGAATTGGACATCACTGCTTTGTAGGCGTCCCACTTCGCAAGCAATACTTCAGGCTGTGCTTTCTTCACATCGATATTTCCCATCTCGTCTTTCGGAAGATATGTATCGATTTCCGCTTTGCTAAACAACGGATTCTCTGTGTGCATACCAACAACCGCAATCGTCTTTGCTTCCTGGATCTTCATTTGATCAAAGTTGTTCTGAGCGTTCTCCGCTGCTAAACCCTGGTTAAACTCGTTTTGAAAGTTTGCATTCAAAGAAATCGGTTGGAAACCTCCGTTCGCATACGTGAGGGTTCCCGCTGTCGCTCCGGTCACTTGCACGCTCGTAGAAATACTACCGTCGTTGCTAAAAGACAACGTGCCCCCATGTCCCCGAAGTTGAGGAGGAATCTTCTCGTTTCCATAGTTGTAATACGCATCCACACTCGCGCTTCCGTCACTTCTCGCACTCAAGCTGAGTCCTGCGTGGTGTTTCGAAGGATTGGCTGCGCTTCCCTTCCCGTGCCACGCGTCCGCACTCGCATTCACTCCATACGAATGATTGCTAAAATTGTAGTCCATTCCCAAACTCAGACCACTCGCATAGTTCAAGTTCAAATTCGCACTGAGGCCACTTCCAGGGCCATAGCTAAGACCACCGTTCAAACCAGAGGCTCCCAAGCCTGCAAGATTCCAGCTACTTGTTTCCCGCCTTGATCGCCAACAATGGAAACGTTCACGCCTCCACCCCAACCGCCTTTCACTTCTCTTTGGCCCGTGATGATATTTGCATTTTTGTGTTTGGTATACGTTACAAAACCCGAAACTGGACTCTTCATTCCAAGTGTCATCGTGGTAAGAACCCCGTTCACAAGCGCAGCTGCAGCTCCGTTCGGACCGTTCAAACTACCTTGCACCGCCATTCCGGGCGAGTTTGCTGCGCAAACCGCGCTCTCCGCTACAATCAGCGAAGCACCATTCGTTTTTCCGAAATACAAACTACGCGTCACAATACGATGGTGCATCGCCGGATTTACGCTACGATCCCTCTCGCAAGTTATTCTCTTTTCTTTGTCTTTCAGTTCAAAAGAATTCATATGCGTTCGTTAAGATCTATTATTAACCCTTAATACAACAAAACCCGCAAAAGGCGGGTCATCTGCGTCCTCTCTTGCAAGCATTCAAGGCTTTCTCATCCACCACCTTCGACTCCAAGTCAAAGATTGTAAACTTCTTGTAACTCAAGATCTCACCTGTCTTCAAAATCAAAACATACGTGTCATTGCCGCATTCGACAAGGTTCTCGATCTTCTCAAACTTGTCTTTGTCCGAGTCCAAAATCGGGGAATGTTTTCTTACAAATGGAGCCTCCCCTTTCGGAAGCTTCGCTCCAAAGAAATACTTAAAACCACCGAACACGTGCTTCGGTTGTTTGAAAATCAAAAGCGTTAAGGACTTACTCGGGTTTAGTTTTTCGTATTCGACGCTTTCGCTGAGCTTTGTGCTTTCAAAAAGAAAGTAGCCCAGAGTCAGGGCTACTCCAAGGAGAATCAGATTTGTAACGGTAAGGATGATTTTCATGGCTTCATCAGCTTTTTATGATAGTATTTTTCGCCTAAATTGTTCGAGATTTCATCTATGCAGGTTTTAGAATCCTCTCCTTTCCCTTTCGATTCATATATTTCCAAAATTTCAGTCGCTACGATTATGTTTTCGTGATATATCTTCTTCCGATCCACCTTGAATTGACTTCGAATTTTGTCATATGCCTGGATCGGAACTTTGAGATATCCTTCTTTGAAAGGGATTTCGGCTTCTTGGGAAGAAACTAATTTCAAGTTTTTGAATACATTACCACCTCGAACACCCGTTTCAACGCTCTCTGGTATTAAAAAGTAAAAGCGAATTTTTTTTGGGAAGGAAATTTGAGTAAACAATTTATCAATAAAGTTGTCCTTAGTTACGAAAGATAGCTGGAAATATACATTTTTTTCTTCTAATGTAATCGGAGAGAGTAAAATCTCACCAATTCCTTTGTTCTTGGACAAATCAAAACAACTTGTATATTGATTATTGTATTGCACACCGTAAGGAGTGTAGTCTCCACAAGTAGCCTTAGCCCATTCTTTGAGTTTCCCAAATTCTTTCGGCTTAGTAACAGAGTAGGTAGTCGCAAGTCTCGGATGTTTGTAAAAGCTACTCGCCCAATTCATTGAGTCACCAGGTGTCCCTGTAATTGCGTCTTCCCAAGTTCCTTTTAGCTCATCCCCTTCTTTCATCTTCGGGATTTTATAAAATTCAGGATTTCCATCCTTCCCGATACAATCCTTGATCGGATATGGATCAGCTTGCCCCCAAACCGAAAGACTCAATATGCTCAAAAGCAACAATGCGGAAAATGAATATGCCAATTTCATCGGTTTCTCCTACTTACTTCTTCTTTTTCAGGATATATCCATATCCAAGGGAAAATTTGTCAAATGGGTAATGAACGTACTGCCCCGAAGTGATAGACGAACCGCCGTAGCCTCTCGTAGCATCCCCCCAAGAGTCATGGACAATATATCCTTTCGAGTCATATCCTACGATCGTAACTACGTGACCATCAGGAGTAAAATCTCCTCCAGCTACTACCGCGTTTCCTTTCTTAATTTGGTCAATTACCCAAGGTCTAACTCTGTCTAAAGATCTTTGAGCACGTACCTCAAGTTGATCGTCATACGCTCTCTTTTTTTGCTCGAAAGCTATGTCCGACTCAAGTGGTCCTCTTGAAATCTTCTCAGGTTTTGAAACACCGTTATAAATACTTCCACCTTGGGGTATTTCAAAACCATACTTCGAAAAGCTGTGTTCAGAAAGGGCCTCAATCGTGATATTGCTCGGCTTGCGACCGAATAAATGGCCTCCGTCTATCAAAGTATTACCATGTTCTTGCGATGTTCTAGCAATCATAACACCCATATTTCCATTTTCTTTAACTTGAGCATCGCTCATCTTGTATCCAAGGCCTTGCATCACTGTTCCAGGTGCCCTCGCATTACAAATCCCTTTAAAAGTTAAATCATCCCTTGTTCCCAATCGGTCGTAGATAATTGGTTTGTTGTTAGCTGTTAGATCTTTGAAATAAGTATCTCTCTGAGTTGCCGCCGCATATCCAAGCAGCACACGTCCTCCATCGGTCGTGTTAACATAACTACGGCCTTCTCCATCGACATTAATAGTATTCGTCTTCGTAGCCCCACTTGCATCTTTCTCGAATTTGTATCCTCGTTCCTTCGCAAACTTGTCTGTATAGTCTAAGTGGAATTTTACGGAATTAGAGTCTTGTGGATTCAGATGAGGTAAGTTGCCTGCAAAGTCTACGTTCCCTTTCCAGTTAAAGTATTTGTCATATACTTTGTAATCGTGATAATATTCGCCTTCTTTCTGAACCTGTCTTAGCTGGATATCCTTGCCATCCGCTGTCGGTTCGATATACAACCGGTCACTCTTGTTGTATTGGTTGCTCGCCGATTCGTAGTAATAAGGTTTGTGACCGGTTTGCTCCCCTTTTTTGTTAAAGGTTGGTTCTCCGCCTTTTCTCACCCAAGTCGAGCCTTCAAAGTCAAACTTCTCTCGATCGGTAGCCATCGCAATACGATCTTTAACAGGAGTATTTATCTTTGCCAATATCGCTCGCATCGACAAATCATAGTTATGAACCGCTTGTTAACGCCCATTGCGAACTACCAACAAAACCCCAAAATTCGAAGAGCGTTTGCTAATTCAAAGCGATTTAGCCCAAAACTAATTCTCACACCTAAAAAATTCACCTAGACGAGGTTTTTTGAAACTCAAACTTTTTCCTCTAAGTGAGTTTTTGAATATTCCAGTTTCCAAAATACGAGCGAAATCAAAATTTCGGAAAACTTAGGAAAATTGCAGAGAATTTGCCGTTTCAAGCAAATTCATTGCCGGTAAAAACCTTTTAGGATTCTGACAGGTTCAAGACAAGTCTCTCACAAGATTCAAACAAGTCACTTTTGAAAATCACAAGTACAGAACAGGTTCGAAACAAGTCTTGGATAGGAAGCATTTAGAAACGAAGACCCGCAAAATTCTCCTCTCAAAGATCTAATTTTCATCGTTGGTCGAATCCTTTTTGCAAAAAGGAAAGGCGACTAAAGAGGAAGCGCAGCCTTTCACAGTAAATTCAAGATTCTGTATCAAAATTAGAGTCAATTTTTCCTCTCTTTAGCAGCCAAACAAAGAAAAACAAAAACACCTCTTCTAAAGTTTGGTTCGATCTGCGTTGGATTACCGAAAACCTTTGTGGGAACGAATCCGAAAGCAAAAGTACCGGAACAACTTCTACTAATGTATATAGATCAAGAGAAACATTTTAGAACATCAAGGTGAGCTACGACTCTCCATAGTTTTTCAAAAAATGCAGAATTGATACTAATATATGGGAGGTGGGCGATATGAAGAAAAATCAAATATCGATTTGGAAACTCGTGTTTCAAATCATTCTGAAAATTCTGGATTTAATCCGAATTTTCCTCAGTTAAACGTTAATCGGATCGGTAAATGCAGGGCTTGACCCTGCTTTTACCGGGATGTTAAAGATAAGCTAGTAAATGCTAGTATTTTTCCGATGGATAAAAGCGGAAATATTCGGTTTCAGCCAAACGAATTCGATTTCATAAAGAGTTCTTTCGAAAACAAAAGGAAAATAGTTTTTTTCATTCAGAAATATTCAATATCGTTCAGTTTTGATTTTAAAAACTCATTTGATTTGCGGGGGGGTATTACTCTCCCCCCTCCGCCCCGGCGTTTCCGCCGGGTTCGTCTTTAGAAAAGGATCCAAAGATCGGGGTTTTGAGTTTAGAGGCTCCACAACAAGGAGCGCAATGGATAATAAAGGCAAGTGTTCGATTCTTTCTTTTTAGAAGTTGGAAAGAAGAAGTTTCAAAAGCATTCTTCAGACTTCAACATTCTGCAACTCATTTTTTCATGCGAATCTTGTATAGGTAACGGATAAGTTCCACACAAGTTCCATTTTTGAATCTTTTTGAAATTCCAATCATTCAATTCATCCAACTCAGCAGTTTTTTTAGATCAAAACGGATTCTTCTGCAAAATATATTTTTAGCGAAAATTAACAAATCTGTAGTTTCCGCTAAACTGTATTCAAAGGAGAATTTACAAAATGTTGAAACTAATACATTTAATTTCGAAAATCATTCTGAACGTCGCAGAAATCCTCAAGGTCATCCTGGAAATCCTTCAAAACCTGAATTTGTTTTGAAAAGAGCAGGCTCCAATCCAGCCTTCTTTAAATCTTTGCTGTAAGAGCGGCTCTCATGACGCGGATGTTCGGCACTTCCGATATTGGCCAATATCCGAAGTGTCCTCGCGTGTGCGGATATTCGAATTTGATTTTGTGCATTACTTTACTGTGCCGAAGATCAATCTTCAGACTTGCGCCACGGCCTCGGATTCCCTCACGTCCGCTCGACATATCAATCAATATGCCGCATGAGAGCCGATAAAATTTCAGCTAAAGAAAGAAGGCTGGATTGGAGAAAAACAATGAAATAACAAAGAAATCCTCTGATACGAAAGACAAATCTTCACCGGCAAAATCGATCTCGATTCTCGTTCGTTTTTTCTTTCTTTTCCGATTTTTTTTCAAACTCTTCCGATCCGGCGCAAAAGATAATTTAGCGAGATTAGAATTGAGCTCGCGAATTTAAAAAATGGAGGATCGAAAGTGGATCCGAGAGTCGTATTGTTGATTTTCAAAATCGTTTTGATTGTGATCGATATAGTTGAGCTGGTCGTTGAAATGATGAAATGAAACTGTGAAGATGATCTCCGAGGGACGCCTCGGAGAATTCGCTCTGAAATTGAATTCTCTGTCTGCTTTGGAAAGCTCCGCTATTCACAGCTAAAAGAGGAATGTTTCAAACAGATGCTGTAAAAGAAAGAGCAGTGAATCCCGAAAATACAAGATTAGGAAAATGCAGGAAATTTCAGGATAAATCAAAGTGAGGAAAAACGAGGAAAAGTGAGGGAAAAAACGCCCTTTTTCCGAAATGACAATGCCGACTAAAAGGAAAAATCTTTTCTAAAAAAATCAAGCCCTCCGTTTTCCTCTCATTCTCTCACCAATCACTCGGAGCTTTCTTCTCGTCTCTCTGTCTTTCTCGAAAAGATCCTTCCACTGAAACAGTAGAACTTCCATCCTCTTTTGATTTTTCTGAAACGTCGCAAACAGCCCTTTGACTTCCTCTCTCTTTCCAGAAGCACTCAAACTCTCAAATCTCTTCCAAAAAGTTTCGATTCTCTCCCAGAACAATCTCTCTTCTTCCGTTTCAGATGATTTCGGAGTGACCAACCTCAAAGTTTCTTTAGAATGTTTGCTCTCTCTCATACACCCAAACCCTGAACCCTCTTCTTCTCTCCAACGGCAAACAGCTTCTCCACAATCTCCGAATCTTCCTGTTGAAAAATTGTAACCTGAGCTTCCAGCTTCTCTCTTTTCTTCCTTACTTGAATGAGCTTTCCAACCAAACGACTCACTTCCGTTTTCTTCGCCGATGCGCTCAGCTTGGAATACTTCTTTTGGAATTCCTTTACCTTCTCCTTCTTGGTAACAACTTCCTTTTGCCTGGTTGCCTTCTTCTTTGCAGGTTTTGGATCCTTGCTTTTCAGTTCTTTTTTTAACTCCGTTACATATCGTCGAGCCGTCCCAAGAGGTATGTTTTCATTCTCAGAAACCTTCTTAGCAACATCTTGCTTTCCGATCAAAATATCAGGGTGATATTTTGATTTTTCAGAATCTGTTCCAATCAAAGATTCACTCTCCTCTTTTGATTCTGCATTCGCAGTTCCAGGTAAAAGATCCGTTTGTATTTCAGAACTCTCGATCAAAAGTTCAGGGTGATCGTTTGATTTTTCTTCTTGCAAAGATTCGATCTCTTGTTTCGATATTTCACTCTTCCGATCCCCTCCCCGGTTGTCTTGAAGAAGATCATCTTTGTATTTGCGAAGAATTCTTCTCTTGAGTCGTTCTTTCTTTTGTTCCGCAGTCAAATGACGACGAAACAAATTGTCCCCTTCTAAAATGTCGTATTCCTCTTCGGGGGTCAGTGCGTTCATATAATATCGAACAGGTATATTCTCCACACGACGGCGCACATTCTCGTCTGCATGTTCCTTTAACTCTAACGCGATCCGGTAGCGGTTCTCTCCAGTCACAAGCGTTCCGTCTTTTTTGGCGGTCAGTGCATCCAAGATTCCATTGCGTGCAATGTCCTCTTTCAAGTTCACATATTCTTCTTCTGTCAAGGGATCAAAGTCGTTGTTCGGATTCGGCTTCAAGTTCTCAGGCTTCACCATCTTCACAATCGGGTTGAGCGTTACTCCCTTCGGGATATACGTTCTTGAAACCGATGAGCCAAGACGGGGACTTGATTCTTGTTCTTCCATCCATTCTTTTGCTTTTTCTTCTTTGCTCTTCATCCGATCCCCCTTAAACTTGTTCCTTGATGTTACGATTGCTCTTCAAGCCTCAGAACCTCTTCCGTCAACTCCCGAAACAACTCGTAACCCTTTGTGTTCTCTTTCAAAGCTCTTCCCATCTCCGTTGCCGTCTCAATCGCTGATAACTTCCATATTACAGTTTTCGAAACTTTGTATTTTGTCCTGAGTCTCAAGATCCTTTCCGCTTCCTGCTTTCTCTTCCCCACGATCGAGGGAACAAGCATTGTCTTTGGCTTTGCCTCTTGGATTCCTGTTTCTTGAAACTCTCTAAACATCTTCTCAATTTCTCCGAGGAGTGTCTTTGTCCCTTGAAAGTTCCATCTCGCCGGACGGATCGGATACAACACCATATCCGCTACAAAAAGCGCAAACCGTAGCTCTAATGAAAAATACACAGGCGTATCGATGATTACATAGTCATACGGCAAACCTCTTAGCTTCGAAACAAACGTTGCAAGTACCCCCGGATCACTTCCAAGCTCCTTCGTGATCTCTCCCAAAGCAAGTGTCGCCGGTAAGATTGAAATTCCCGCAAACCGGGTTTCATACACACAAGTCTCGATTTCCTTCTGCTCCAACAACGCGTGATACACATTCCTTGCATCCAACTCCTCTTCGCTCTCTCCACGAAGAAAAAAGTCCGTTAGGTTGTTGTTCAAATCCAAGTCCATACACAACACTCTCCTTTTTCTTCTGGAGAGCTGGAGAGAAACGTTGATCGCAGTCGTCGTCTTCGCGACCCCTCCCTTCAAATTCGCAAGCGTTACAATCTGCATACCTTCGGCCTCCTAAGTAGTTTAGTCTTTTTGAATTTCTTGTTTTAGTTTTTGTTTCTTTGATTTCGGTTAAAGAAGGGTTGTCCTTCTTTAACCGGTGAAAGGTGTCTCTGTTATTCAGGTTTAACTTGTATCAGAGTCAGAGTCCTTCTTTTTTGAATTCTTTTGTTCCGCCGGATGCGTCCTGTCATACACCTCTTTCAACTTAGATATCGCTACGTGCGTATATACTTGAGTCGAATTCAGTCTCCTGTGGCCCAACATCTCTTGGATATAACGGATATCCGCTCCGTTGTCGAGCATCAGCGTCGCTGTCGTGTGACGAAACATGTGGGTCGATCCCTGCTTCGTTACTCCCGATTGCTCCCGATACTTGGTCGTCATCGCAATGATCTGACTTGTATGTAACGCTTTCCCTTTGTTCGTTAAAAATATATATCCTTCATCCGGTAAACTCACAAGTCCGGGACGAACATCCTCCACGTATTTCCGCATCCACTCTAACGCCCTTGTTGACACCGGTATCATTCTGTCCTGTCTTCTTTTACCCTCTCTGATAAAGACAGTGCGATTCGCAAAATCAATGTCCGTTAGTTTCAGCTTTTGTAATTCGAAACAACGAATCCCCGTCGAATAAAATAACTCCAAAACTACTCGGTCACGAACTCCATAAGGAGTTTCTAAATCCGGTTCCTGCAATATCCTCTCCGCCTCTTCTACCTTTAATATATTTCTTGGAAGTCGTCTCCCGATTGAAACAATCCGCAAATCAAGTGCCGGATTCTTTGGTATATACTCCCGCCTCTCCAACCACTGAAAAAACATTCTCACATCCACAAGCATACTGCTAAGCGTATTGATCGCAACAGGTTGACCCGTATTTCGATTCCGATACTGCCCCACAAATCTTTGAAACCTCTCCATCAAAGAACGTGTCAATTCCAAAGGTGAATCGATTCCCCTTTCCTCGCACCATTCCAAAAGCAAAAGCAACGAGAAACGTCTGTGTTGTATGCTCCCATTACTGTAACGTGATGAATACATCGATTGCAAATGTTCTAATATATATAGTTCTAATATACTCGGAGTCTGCTTCGTGGTCAGTCTGTGCAAATGGTGTTGTCCCTTCGGGATCTTGTCACGTTTCTCCCTGAATACATCACCCTGTCTGTGGTTACTCCCCATTTCTTTTTCCCTCTAGTACTGTATTTTCTGAACTTGTTTCCTCGTTTTGCTCTGAATCGCCGATCGAAGCAGAATTCTTTGAGTTTTGGACGATTTCTTTGCCTAGGCTACCCCCAGGCAAAGGGGGAGCTAAGGGCAGGCGAACGATAGGCGAAGTAGTGTTTTTGCCAGGCGAAGTGAGATCGAATGAAAGAGAACTTCCCGCTAAATCGGTATTTGAGAAGAGAACTTTCCAGGTATGCGCCTGTTTACCGGGGCCTTCTCCAAAAAGTGCAAAAGAGAAGTCAGCTTCGTTCTCTTTTTCCTCTTCCCAAAGCAGTTCGTATTCTACGACTAAACCCTGTCTTCCACTCCTTGCATACAAGTATTCAAGGTCTTCCAATCTCTTTAGATGAACACGAAGCCTTGTGTCGCTCACTCCCGTCCTTTCTCGTATCTCCTTGCGCGTGAGTCGGATCTCACTTCGATCCACCGCTTTCTTTTCCGCCTGCTCTTTCACGTAGTCGGATATGTCTGACAACAGCTTCTTGGTATGCGGTGAAAGATCGTCTAAGTTCTTCCCGAAGACTCGGCTAAATAACAAACTCGCAAGCTCGATATCCGGTTTCTCTACCTCGATATAGGATACCTCTTGCCCGTTCTCGTCTCTCGCGATCTTCACCTCTCTTTGGTATTGGTGAAGTAACGCAATCGATCGGATCAGCGTTAAATATTTCTTTTGATCCCGACGCATCCGCAGTCTTGTGTCCGGGAACTTGAGTTCGTTTGCATACGGGTTCACTACAGCCAAGGGTCGAAGGAGTCTTTGTATATTTTGATGTAAGGTTACGATTTTCTCTTTGGTCTTTTTCTTTAACACTCCCGAAAGTGTTTCCTCTTCTCTTTGATTCCTGAGGATCGTTTTGGTTTGCTCTCTCTCCTCATTCACCGTTAAGATGATTGCTCTGTTTTGTAACTCCTCGTCAATCTCCACACTCGTCGTCGTGAGAAACAACACGACTGGTCCTTCCACCGCGTATTCCGTCGTCGCGAGTTTCCCCGTTTGCTGGTCCTTCGTTGTAGTTGCGATGCTAATCCGTTTCTCACTCTGCAATATCTTGAGCGCGTATTTCGCTTTCTCCACTCCCTCTTCTTCCGAGATCGCAAGGACTTTGTATTTCAAGTCCTTCGCTCCCATATAAAAAAGACTTTGGCCGGTCATCGCAGAATACTTCTCCTTCTCCTCTCCCGGAACCAAATCCAAGATCGAATCCATGAGTGTCGACTTCCCCGCAGAAGAAGAACTTTGTATAATCACGGCCAAAGGATTCTCTGTTCGTCTTGTCAGTGTGGCCAAGTATCCAAGCAGTGAGTTCGTTCTCTCCCCAACAAGTCCCATTCTCTCAAAGTCTTCCAAGATCCGTTTTACAAGTTCAGGATCTTGTAATACTTTCATCGCCTCGGCTCTTTCCAAAACACTCATTTGAACTTGCTTCGCTTCCGGCTTCTTTAGCTTCTCCAAATGGTCATACAACATCTCTTCCAGTTCCCGAAAGACTTCCTTCAAATCGCCTGTGATCGTTTCCTCTAAGATTCCAGTCGCGTCGTTGGCAATCTGAATGAAATTCTTTCGCATACGCTGGTTCATCACATCCAACGTCTCAATGTGATACGATTCCCCCACAAGCAAACGCAGATTTACTTTCATCATATCCAATCCCTGATTCTTGAATAACGACCTCACCCGATACTCTCGTTCCCCTTTGCGAAACGTGATCTCTTCCTCTTTTCTCTCGATTACAAATCCTCTCGGCGTATCCTTTCTTCCTGTCGTTGTCTGTTCTGATATCGCCAAAGACGGCGTTTCTTTTCTTTCTTGTTCTTCTACGTATGATTTCCCTAATGTTCCAGTTTCCGGTTTTGGAAAGGCTGATTCCTTTTCTCGAAGAAGGCTCATTCCCTTTCCGTCCCCGATTCGAACCGCATCTAACACAAGTGCGTTCAATTCCTCTTGCGGCTTCTCTAACTTCTGCGAGTATTCGTTTACATCCGTCAAAAGAGGCAGTTCCATTCGGTAACAGGCCAACCCTTCTTCGATGAGTCGTGATCCTAACTTCTTCGCCGCTTCCTTCCCCGCCGTGTCGTTGTCATACGCAATACAAATCCGTCTCGGTCTTTGTTTTAGAATTTCCGCATGCAGTTCCGGCGTATATCCCTCCACTCCGTAACTGCAAGTCACGTTCCGAATTCCGTTTACATACAACGTCAAAGCATCGATCACGCTTTCGCAAAGCACCAAGTCCTTCTCTAAAAACGCTTCTCGGTTCCAAAGTCCCGTATGTGGTCCGGGCAAATATTTGTGTCTTTGGGCAAGTAGTTCGCTCTTCTTCCCCAAGTTCCTTCCGTATATCCCGCTACGATTACCCTCTTCATCCGATAACGGAAAAACTACATGCCCTAAAAAATGTTCCACAATCCGTCTCTCGTGCAAGATTCCGTATTCACTCAAGATCCTTCTTTCCTCTTGCCCTCTCACCGTACGCGACGACGAAAGAAATTTCTGATACAAACTCCCGTCCACATACCCAACTCCGAATTTCCAAAGTATCCCTTCATCATATACGCCTCGGCCCTTCAAGTATTCCTTCGCCTTCGCATTCCCAGGCAACGTCTCTTGATAGTAAGCAAATACTGAATCGATGAACTTCTTCTCTTCCGATTCAAAGTCTTTGTAGGGTTTACGGATTCTTGATTTTGTATGAGCAGAGTTTTCGTTTGTTTGGGGATCGCTTGGATTCTTGTTCGGTTCGTTTGGCGAAAAAGTAAGGCTCTTCTCTCTCAGTCTCTCGATCGCTTGTCTGAGGCTCACGTTCTCCTTCTTCATCACGAAGTCGATCGCGCTGCCGCCGACCTGACACGCTCCCATACAATGCCACAAGTTCTTCGAAGGTGTTACAACGAACGAAGGAGTCTTGTCATCGTGGAACGGGCAGCGGCCCACCCAGTTCTTGCCGTGAGGCCGGATTTCGACCCCGTAGCTTCGCACCAAGGCCACAAGGTCCGTGTTGCGTTTGATTTCCTCTAAGGTCGGGCGGCTGGGCATGGAAAAAGGCTCCTTGGGGTGAAAAAAATTTCGACTGTACAATCCTACATAGGTGTAGTATTTTCCGTCATATCTGCAAGGCAGGATATTCGATCCTTGTCATAGAATGCAATCGAAAAAACGGAACTTTTGATCGACAGGAACTAATTTTAAGCGATAGATGAAGGAAAATGGCTTCAAAACAGAAGAAAAGCACCAAGGATCAATTCCCGGAAAGGCTCCGGCAATTACGGGTCACAAAAAAAATGTCTCAGGAAGAGCTTGGCCAATTAACAGACCTCAACTACAATCACATCGGTCGATACGAGCGAGGCGACTCAAGACCCTCCGCCGACAAACTCAAGGCACTCGCGGATGCACTCGGCGTCACTACAGACTATCTTCTCGATGGAAATTCAGACAACGCCGCTCGCGTCAATTTGGATGACCAAGAACTCCTCGAAATGTTTAGAAAAGTTCAAGAACTTCCCCAAGAAAAAAAAGAATCGATTAAAGATCTCATTGAAGCATATCTGTTTCGAGAAAAAGTAAGAAAAGACATTTACGTGATTACCAAGTAACAACAAAACTCTCTAAACAAAAACAATGAAAGTCCTAATCGATATCAAAGACAACAAAGCTCAAGCTCTCCTCGAAATCCTAAAAGATCTCGCATCCGTGAAGTTCAAAATCATTACCGAACAAGAAGAGAAAGAACCCACTAAAAAAGAAATCCTGGAGGGTATAAAACAAGGGATGAAAGAAGTGAAGTTAGCCAGAGCCGGAAAAATCAAACTGAAATCCGCTAAAGAACTTCTTGATGAACTTTAGTATTCTTACCTCTCTTCAATTCGAAAGAGAACTCAAGCGGCTTGTCAAAAAATATCCTTCTCTGAAAAAAGAATACAAAGACTTAATCTCTTCCTTGGAAAACAAACCGACTCAAGGTACTTCAATCGGTCAAAACTGCTACAAGATCAGAATCCCGATCGCTTCCAAAGGAAAAGGAAAATCAGGCGGAGCCAGAGTCGTCACCTGTGTCTTTCTAATCGACAAAATCGTATATCTCGTTTCCATTTACGACAAATCAGAAAAAGAAAACATCTCAGACAAAGAACTCCAAAAAATCATTCAAGATCTTTAATCAAAGAAATCGCAACCCACCAAAAACAAAAAGCCCAGCAAGGAGACGGCCGGGCAAGTAACGATTTCTCATTTTACTTTAATATCTCACACAGGTCGCGAAAGCAACTCCTCAACCGTCTCTAAATCCTCAGGAGATACTTCCACTTTCACGAGGGAATTCTTGGAAGGATCAAAATACACACAAGTGACTTCAGGGCTCCAACTCGCATCTACGAACATCTTTTGGCCTGTCACCCGGTTGCGAACCGCTTCCCCAAGCACAAAGTGTTTCCCGTTTGTTCTCTCGTTCCTATTCATATTCAAAATTCGTTTTCTCGTTTGGAAGAGTTCCGCGAGCGTTCACTTCGGAAGATACGGGAGGATTTCCTTGATCCTCTCCAAATCCTCGGGAAACACCTGAACCCTAACAAGTTCTTCCTTCTCAGGATCAAAGTAAACACAAGCTACCTTCGAGGGAGTCCAAGCTACTTCTACATACATCTTTTGGCCAGTCGCTTTGTCCCGTACTGCTTCGCCAAGCACGAAGCCTCTTTGTCTTCCGCTCTCTTTCATGCTTTCACTCACTTCAACTCAACAAGTTTGCAGTTCTTAATTTTAAACTTTTGAGCTGGGCGCATTCCCTTTCCATCTTCAAAGCGAGAAGACTGGATGAGAAAACCGTCTACAAACTCATAACTTTTGTCATCGTCACGGCCATCCGTTTTAGGATAAATAGAATGGATTCCGTCGCCTTTGCTTGTATTCTTCTCGACTGTTTTGTCAAAAAGCTCTAATCGACTTCCGTTCACAATGGACGAAAAACAATCATTTGTATTGATTACATATACTTGAGAATATCCTCTAACACTAAAAACATGCTTCGGAGATTCCTTTAACAACAGATACACTTCTGTTACATCTTCCGCGTGAAATTCTTCCTTCGCGTTTCTGTGAACTTCGATCATTCCGTTTTCCAAGGAAATTTTTACATTGAACGAAAAATTGTAAGGACTTTTTACCTCATATTCACCAGCGGCTACTTTCTTAATCGACTCTCCGGGATACAATTTCTTAGCGAATAAAGCGATGTATTCCTTTTCACTCAAAGGGGCATGGTCGTATACCATTAGAAATTTCCCATATACCCAACCAACAAGGCCGCTTTTACTTTTGATCTGATACCAGTATTCGCTATCGTTTTGAATATCTTCTTTCGCAGGAGAAACGGATTCGATTTTAACCACTTCGCCCTTTTTGAGCATGCCGACCTTGTCCGACGCAAGTTTTCCATTCGAACGAACATTCACCGAACTACCACGAACATATCCATACATTCCCGTTTCGGAAGCATTCGAAGGAGAGGGAGATGAATCCTTTTGGATCGGAGCCGTTCCTCCGCAATTCAAAACAACAACGAGTAAAAAAATTAAGCCAAGTCTCAATTCTAAAATTTTCATTTTGAAAGATCAAATCCTCAGTTGTCAGGTCCAGGATCGGGATCTTGGTCCAACTGTCCTTTCTCATACTCCGTGCATTCGTCCAAGGTAGGATAATTGAAGAGCTTTGTCATTTTAGTATAATTACCTGTGTCACTGGATAATGGCTTATTATCTTTCAAACTCATTACGAAAGTTAAATCTGGATGACGCAAATCTTTATCCATACGATGGTCATAGAAAAAAGCTTCTTGATCTTTGTAACTGATCTTGTATTTCCCCTCTTCCAATTTCTTCCACTTCATATGAATATCTTTTATTTTTTTCAAATCAAGAAAACGTACTACAAAAACGTCTGGATTTTGAATTTCAATACAAACCGCGCCATACTCCGCGGGAAGATCAGAACCAGCCAAATGACTTGCTACAAAACTCTCGTACACTCCGTAAATTCCCTCTAACTCAAAAGACACTTCTGGGGCCTTCTTCCCTGGTCCGCATTCCTTGCACGAAGTAAGGAAAGCTAATATAAATAAGCTACAAATAATCTTCTTCATCTCATTTCATTCCTTTTGGTTTGATATACGTGATCTGACGAATCTTCTTAAAGTCGTCTTCTTCAAGGGGTTTATTATGATACTTACTGCTATCATTGTGATCCATCATCATGAATTTGCCTTTGGATTCATTCCAAGCAACGATAAAATAATGTTGCCCACCCAAATCGAGCGTTTTGTTGATTCCGCCTTTTTTGTATTCCGTCTTGTCAATCCAAACCTTGAACGTCTTGACTCCCTGATCCTTCAAGGTCTTCATCGTCTCAGAGTAGTTCATCGGTTGCCAACTCTTCGCATTCCAATGATCCCCATCCTTCGACTTGTTATTGATTTTTGTAACTCCGTATCCGGCTAACAAGCCGTCCCCGGTCTCCTCGATCTTGCCAAAGAATACACCGGCTCCACCCGCTTGCGTCGTGGAATAGGAAAGATTTCCTTTCTTTACCTGCTCGCGATACCACACGTCAAAAGGACGCGTCTCCAAATTGTTTCCCTTCAAGAGCGCGTAATCGCTCCAAGCATAACAAATTCCGCTCGCGACCCCTTTCGTCGGATCGATCGTGTTCTTCTTGTCGCTAAACCATTCCTTGGATTTCTCAAACGTCGCCTTCCGGCTTTCGAAATAAGAAACCTGAGAATCCACTTTCTTCAACATCCCTTTCGTATCTACGATCTGATCTTTGATTGAAGATAAAGAATTCTTTTGCGTTTCCAAAGCCGTCGTTTTTTGGGTTAATACATTTGGATCTGTATTCTTGTCTTTTTTCAGCTTCGAAATCTCCGAAGATAATGAAGAAATTGAATCCGAGACACCTTTCTCCTTGGATTTGAGTGATGTTTGTAAATCATCCAATGTTTGCTTGTTCTTTAAAGCTCCATCCAATTCATCTTGATAGTAATACTTTCCGCCATCACCTTTCAGCTCTTGTCGCATCATATCGACCGTATCGTGAAGTTTTCCGGTTAAGCCGGCCTTCCCTTCCTTCATCGTCGTATAGTTATTCGATTTGTTCTGATTGGAATCGTTGTATTCCGTCATTTCCGCGATTTCGTCAAAACCTGCATAATCGGGTTCTCTTTGCTTGTGTTTAATATCAAAATTCCCTTTGTCGTCATACGCCATTTCCGAATCATACTTCTTGCGGAACGCATCCTTTTGATTTTCAACCAAGAGTTTAACCTCGTTCTTCGCGGTCCGCAATCCCTGATTGATCTTCTTGTCTAAATCGCTCTGATGCGGAAAAGAACTTTCAGTCAACCCTCCAGCCGCTTTTTGAAGTAAATTCGATACGATGTTACTTGCCTCAGCCGTATCCTTGGCTCCGCTGTATATCTTGTCGAGATTTGCGATCAATTTACTTCTGTCTTCCGTTCCAAGCTCATCCACTAACTTGTTTTCACGAGCATACGATTCGATTTTGAGCTTCTTCAATTCATCCAAAAGTTTCGGTCGATCCTTCACTTGAGCGTTGAATAACTTCTCTCTTAACTCGCCCGATTTTGCCTTGTCATCGGCATTGAAATGTTTGTCTGAGTTCAACGTTTCCGTAAAAGCCGGCAGATCTTTTTGAACATAAGTTAACTCAACTTCGTGAGTCGATGCCTTGGCCTTTTTGCCGTTCTTCTCGTCGACTTTCTTCTCGTTCCCGTTTGCCTCGAAGACCGTTACCTTTTCTTCTCTCTTTCCAAAACCAAATTGTCCGTTCCAGCTCAAGCGTTGTTCGATGTGATTGTCTGAGGTCACTCGAATTTCTTCTTTAACACCTCGGCCGTATTCTCTGGTATAACTTACCTCACCGGTTCTTTCGTTGATTTGTTTTTTGTATTTGTTCTCATTCCAGGTTATTTCCTTTGTTGTCCCACCTTCACCTTTGCGGAGATTCTCAGCTACCGTGTGGTCCAAAGTCTTGGTATCGCTTGAAATACGAAGAGGCGTAATCGAAGCCGCTACAGTCTTCAACTGCTCAAAGTCGTGCGTGATCACTTTTGCTAACTCGGCTCCAACTCTCTCGTGTTCGATCGCCTTTTGTCTCTGCTGTTCGTTGTTTGTTGCGAGCTTCTCGTTCAAGTGAGCAAGTTCTCCAGAACTGCCCGCATCTCGCGCCGCACGCAAAAGTAAACTCTTCGCAACAACGGTGCTCGAAAGGCCTTGCATCCCTCCCGTCTTGAACATGCCAAGCTGATTGCCGTCCCCACCGGTCGTTCCTTTCATCCAAGTCACAACTGCCGCCATCTCCGCTTTGTTCAGTCCAAGTTTTGGATCTGCATTGCGTAACGCTTGACGCAGTCCCTTGATTCCATCAATTTCATTCGAACTCGGATCTCTAACCAGGCTTAAAAAAGAATTGTTACGTTCGTTCAACAGTTCTTTTTTCGCTTTCAGAACCTCGCCCTCGGTCTTCAACTGCGCTCTTTCGGTAGTAAACGTCTTGTCTTTCGCATCGTAGTCGTTCAACTTTCCGAGCAGTTCTCCTGCCTGACCGTGCAAAGGTTTCTCCGGCCCTAACCCGAGCAACCCGCTTCCGCCCATTAAGTCTTTGAGGCTTGCTTTCACTGCTTTGACACCCTTGTCAAAGCCGCCTTCATAATTGTGGACCGCTTGTTAACGCCCATTGCGAACTACCAACAAAACCCCAAAATTCGAAGAGCGTTTGCTAATTCAAAGCGATTTAGCCCAAAACTAATTCTCACACCTAAAAAATTCACCTAGACGAGGTTTTTTGAAACTCAAACTTTTTCCTCTAAGTGAGTTTTTGAATATTCCAGTTTCCAAAATACGAGCGAAATCAAAATTTCGGAAAACTTAGGAAAATTGCAGAGAATTTGCCGTTTCAAGCAAATTCATTGCCGGTAAAAACCTTTTAGGATTCTGACAGGTTCAAGACAAGTCTCTCACAAGATTCAAACAAGTCACTTTTGAAAATCACAAGTACAGAACAGGTTCGAAACAAGTCTTGGATAGGAAGCATTTAGAAACGAAGACCCGCAAAATTCTCCTCTCAAAGATCTAATTTTCATCGTTGGTCGAATCCTTTTTGCAAAAAGGAAAGGCGACTAAAGAGGAAGCGCAGCCTTTCACAGTAAATTCAAGATTCTGTATCAAAATTAGAGTCAATTTTTCCTCTCTTTAGCAGCCAAACAAAGAAAAACAAAAACACCTCTTCTAAAGTTTGGTTCGATCTGCGTTGGATTACCGAAAACCTTTGTGGGAACGAATCCGAAAGCAAAAGTACCGGAACAACTTCTACTAATGTATATAGATCAAGAGAAACATTTTAGAACATCAAGGTGAGCTACGACTCTCCATAGTTTTTCAAAAAATGCAGAATTGATACTAATATATGGGAGGTGGGCGATATGAAGAAAAATCAAATATCGATTTGGAAACTCGTGTTTCAAATCATTCTGAAAATTCTGGATTTAATCCGAATTTTCCTCAGTTAAACGTTAATCGGATCGGTAAATGCAGGGCTTGACCCTGCTTTTACCGGGATGTTAAAGATAAGCTAGTAAATGCTAGTATTTTTCCGATGGATAAAAGCGGAAATATTCGGTTTCAGCCAAACGAATTCGATTTCATAAAGAGTTCTTTCGAAAACAAAAGGAAAATAGTTTTTTTCATTCAGAAATATTCAATATCGTTCAGTTTTGATTTTAAAAACTCATTTGATTTGCGGGGGGGTATTACTCTCCCCCCTCCGCCCCGGCGTTTCCGCCGGGTTCGTCTTTAGAAAAGGATCCAAAGATCGGGGTTTTGAGTTTAGAGGCTCCACAACAAGGAGCGCAATGGATAATAAAGGCAAGTGTTCGATTCTTTCTTTTTAGAAGTTGGAAAGAAGAAGTTTCAAAAGCATTCTTCAGACTTCAACATTCTGCAACTCATTTTTTCATGCGAATCTTGTATAGGTAACGGATAAGTTCCACACAAGTTCCATTTTTGAATCTTTTTGAAATTCCAATCATTCAATTCATCCAACTCAGCAGTTTTTTTAGATCAAAACGGATTCTTCTGCAAAATATATTTTTAGCGAAAATTAACAAATCTGTAGTTTCCGCTAAACTGTATTCAAAGGAGAATTTACAAAATGTTGAAACTAATACATTTAATTTCGAAAATCATTCTGAACGTCGCAGAAATCCTCAAGGTCATCCTGGAAATCCTTCAAAACCTGAATTTGTTTTGAAAAGAGCAGGCTCCAATCCAGCCTTCTTTAAATCTTTGCTGTAAGAGCGGCTCTCATGACGCGGATGTTCGGCACTTCCGATATTGGCCAATATCCGAAGTGTCCTCGCGTGTGCGGATATTCGAATTTGATTTTGTGCATTACTTTACTGTGCCGAAGATCAATCTTCAGACTTGCGCCACGGCCTCGGATTCCCTCACGTCCGCTCGACATATCAATCAATATGCCGCATGAGAGCCGATAAAATTTCAGCTAAAGAAAGAAGGCTGGATTGGAGAAAAACAATGAAATAACAAAGAAATCCTCTGATACGAAAGACAAATCTTCACCGGCAAAATCGATCTCGATTCTCGTTCGTTTTTTCTTTCTTTTCCGATTTTTTTTCAAACTCTTCCGATCCGGCGCAAAAGATAATTTAGCGAGATTAGAATTGAGCTCGCGAATTTAAAAAATGGAGGATCGAAAGTGGATCCGAGAGTCGTATTGTTGATTTTCAAAATCGTTTTGATTGTGATCGATATAGTTGAGCTGGTCGTTGAAATGATGAAATGAAACTGTGAAGATGATCTCCGAGGGACGCCTCGGAGAATTCGCTCTGAAATTGAATTCTCTGTCTGCTTTGGAAAGCTCCGCTATTCACAGCTAAAAGAGGAATGTTTCAAACAGATGCTGTAAAAGAAAGAGCAGTGAATCCCGAAAATACAAGATTAGGAAAATGCAGGAAATTTCAGGATAAATCAAAGTGAGGAAAAACGAGGAAAAGTGAGGGAAAAAACGCCCTTTTTCCGAAATGACAATGCCGACTAAAAGGAAAAATCTTTTCTAAAAAAATCAAGCCCTCCGTTTTCCTCTCATTCTCTCACCAATCACTCGGAGCTTTCTTCTCGTCTCTCTGTCTTTCTCGAAAAGATCCTTCCACTGAAACAGTAGAACTTCCATCCTCTTTTGATTTTTCTGAAACGTCGCAAACAGCCCTTTGACTTCCTCTCTCTTTCCAGAAGCACTCAAACTCTCAAATCTCTTCCAAAAAGTTTCGATTCTCTCCCAGAACAATCTCTCTTCTTCCGTTTCAGATGATTTCGGAGTGACCAACCTCAAAGTTTCTTTAGAATGTTTGCTCTCTCTCATACACCCAAACCCTGAACCCTCTTCTTCTCTCCAACGGCAAACAGCTTCTCCACAATCTCCGAATCTTCCTGTTGAAAAATTGTAACCTGAGCTTCCAGCTTCTCTCTTTTCTTCCTTACTTGAATGAGCTTTCCAACCAAACGACTCACTTCCGTTTTCTTCGCCGATGCGCTCAGCTTGGAATACTTCTTTTGGAATTCCTTTACCTTCTCCTTCTTGGTAACAACTTCCTTTTGCCTGGTTGCCTTCTTCTTTGCAGGTTTTGGATCCTTGCTTTTCAGTTCTTTTTTTAACTCCGTTACATATCGTCGAGCCGTCCCAAGAGGTATGTTTTCATTCTCAGAAACCTTCTTAGCAACATCTTGCTTTCCGATCAAAATATCAGGGTGATATTTTGATTTTTCAGAATCTGTTCCAATCAAAGATTCACTCTCCTCTTTTGATTCTGCATTCGCAGTTCCAGGTAAAAGATCCGTTTGTATTTCAGAACTCTCGATCAAAAGTTCAGGGTGATCGTTTGATTTTTCTTCTTGCAAAGATTCGATCTCTTGTTTCGATATTTCACTCTTCCGATCCCCTCCCCGGTTGTCTTGAAGAAGATCATCTTTGTATTTGCGAAGAATTCTTCTCTTGAGTCGTTCTTTCTTTTGTTCCGCAGTCAAATGACGACGAAACAAATTGTCCCCTTCTAAAATGTCGTATTCCTCTTCGGGGGTCAGTGCGTTCATATAATATCGAACAGGTATATTCTCCACACGACGGCGCACATTCTCGTCTGCATGTTCCTTTAACTCTAACGCGATCCGGTAGCGGTTCTCTCCAGTCACAAGCGTTCCGTCTTTTTTGGCGGTCAGTGCATCCAAGATTCCATTGCGTGCAATGTCCTCTTTCAAGTTCACATATTCTTCTTCTGTCAAGGGATCAAAGTCGTTGTTCGGATTCGGCTTCAAGTTCTCAGGCTTCACCATCTTCACAATCGGGTTGAGCGTTACTCCCTTCGGGATATACGTTCTTGAAACCGATGAGCCAAGACGGGGACTTGATTCTTGTTCTTCCATCCATTCTTTTGCTTTTTCTTCTTTGCTCTTCATCCGATCCCCCTTAAACTTGTTCCTTGATGTTACGATTGCTCTTCAAGCCTCAGAACCTCTTCCGTCAACTCCCGAAACAACTCGTAACCCTTTGTGTTCTCTTTCAAAGCTCTTCCCATCTCCGTTGCCGTCTCAATCGCTGATAACTTCCATATTACAGTTTTCGAAACTTTGTATTTTGTCCTGAGTCTCAAGATCCTTTCCGCTTCCTGCTTTCTCTTCCCCACGATCGAGGGAACAAGCATTGTCTTTGGCTTTGCCTCTTGGATTCCTGTTTCTTGAAACTCTCTAAACATCTTCTCAATTTCTCCGAGGAGTGTCTTTGTCCCTTGAAAGTTCCATCTCGCCGGACGGATCGGATACAACACCATATCCGCTACAAAAAGCGCAAACCGTAGCTCTAATGAAAAATACACAGGCGTATCGATGATTACATAGTCATACGGCAAACCTCTTAGCTTCGAAACAAACGTTGCAAGTACCCCCGGATCACTTCCAAGCTCCTTCGTGATCTCTCCCAAAGCAAGTGTCGCCGGTAAGATTGAAATTCCCGCAAACCGGGTTTCATACACACAAGTCTCGATTTCCTTCTGCTCCAACAACGCGTGATACACATTCCTTGCATCCAACTCCTCTTCGCTCTCTCCACGAAGAAAAAAGTCCGTTAGGTTGTTGTTCAAATCCAAGTCCATACACAACACTCTCCTTTTTCTTCTGGAGAGCTGGAGAGAAACGTTGATCGCAGTCGTCGTCTTCGCGACCCCTCCCTTCAAATTCGCAAGCGTTACAATCTGCATACCTTCGGCCTCCTAAGTAGTTTAGTCTTTTTGAATTTCTTGTTTTAGTTTTTGTTTCTTTGATTTCGGTTAAAGAAGGGTTGTCCTTCTTTAACCGGTGAAAGGTGTCTCTGTTATTCAGGTTTAACTTGTATCAGAGTCAGAGTCCTTCTTTTTTGAATTCTTTTGTTCCGCCGGATGCGTCCTGTCATACACCTCTTTCAACTTAGATATCGCTACGTGCGTATATACTTGAGTCGAATTCAGTCTCCTGTGGCCCAACATCTCTTGGATATAACGGATATCCGCTCCGTTGTCGAGCATCAGCGTCGCTGTCGTGTGACGAAACATGTGGGTCGATCCCTGCTTCGTTACTCCCGATTGCTCCCGATACTTGGTCGTCATCGCAATGATCTGACTTGTATGTAACGCTTTCCCTTTGTTCGTTAAAAATATATATCCTTCATCCGGTAAACTCACAAGTCCGGGACGAACATCCTCCACGTATTTCCGCATCCACTCTAACGCCCTTGTTGACACCGGTATCATTCTGTCCTGTCTTCTTTTACCCTCTCTGATAAAGACAGTGCGATTCGCAAAATCAATGTCCGTTAGTTTCAGCTTTTGTAATTCGAAACAACGAATCCCCGTCGAATAAAATAACTCCAAAACTACTCGGTCACGAACTCCATAAGGAGTTTCTAAATCCGGTTCCTGCAATATCCTCTCCGCCTCTTCTACCTTTAATATATTTCTTGGAAGTCGTCTCCCGATTGAAACAATCCGCAAATCAAGTGCCGGATTCTTTGGTATATACTCCCGCCTCTCCAACCACTGAAAAAACATTCTCACATCCACAAGCATACTGCTAAGCGTATTGATCGCAACAGGTTGACCCGTATTTCGATTCCGATACTGCCCCACAAATCTTTGAAACCTCTCCATCAAAGAACGTGTCAATTCCAAAGGTGAATCGATTCCCCTTTCCTCGCACCATTCCAAAAGCAAAAGCAACGAGAAACGTCTGTGTTGTATGCTCCCATTACTGTAACGTGATGAATACATCGATTGCAAATGTTCTAATATATATAGTTCTAATATACTCGGAGTCTGCTTCGTGGTCAGTCTGTGCAAATGGTGTTGTCCCTTCGGGATCTTGTCACGTTTCTCCCTGAATACATCACCCTGTCTGTGGTTACTCCCCATTTCTTTTTCCCTCTAGTACTGTATTTTCTGAACTTGTTTCCTCGTTTTGCTCTGAATCGCCGATCGAAGCAGAATTCTTTGAGTTTTGGACGATTTCTTTGCCTAGGCTACCCCCAGGCAAAGGGGGAGCTAAGGGCAGGCGAACGATAGGCGAAGTAGTGTTTTTGCCAGGCGAAGTGAGATCGAATGAAAGAGAACTTCCCGCTAAATCGGTATTTGAGAAGAGAACTTTCCAGGTATGCGCCTGTTTACCGGGGCCTTCTCCAAAAAGTGCAAAAGAGAAGTCAGCTTCGTTCTCTTTTTCCTCTTCCCAAAGCAGTTCGTATTCTACGACTAAACCCTGTCTTCCACTCCTTGCATACAAGTATTCAAGGTCTTCCAATCTCTTTAGATGAACACGAAGCCTTGTGTCGCTCACTCCCGTCCTTTCTCGTATCTCCTTGCGCGTGAGTCGGATCTCACTTCGATCCACCGCTTTCTTTTCCGCCTGCTCTTTCACGTAGTCGGATATGTCTGACAACAGCTTCTTGGTATGCGGTGAAAGATCGTCTAAGTTCTTCCCGAAGACTCGGCTAAATAACAAACTCGCAAGCTCGATATCCGGTTTCTCTACCTCGATATAGGATACCTCTTGCCCGTTCTCGTCTCTCGCGATCTTCACCTCTCTTTGGTATTGGTGAAGTAACGCAATCGATCGGATCAGCGTTAAATATTTCTTTTGATCCCGACGCATCCGCAGTCTTGTGTCCGGGAACTTGAGTTCGTTTGCATACGGGTTCACTACAGCCAAGGGTCGAAGGAGTCTTTGTATATTTTGATGTAAGGTTACGATTTTCTCTTTGGTCTTTTTCTTTAACACTCCCGAAAGTGTTTCCTCTTCTCTTTGATTCCTGAGGATCGTTTTGGTTTGCTCTCTCTCCTCATTCACCGTTAAGATGATTGCTCTGTTTTGTAACTCCTCGTCAATCTCCACACTCGTCGTCGTGAGAAACAACACGACTGGTCCTTCCACCGCGTATTCCGTCGTCGCGAGTTTCCCCGTTTGCTGGTCCTTCGTTGTAGTTGCGATGCTAATCCGTTTCTCACTCTGCAATATCTTGAGCGCGTATTTCGCTTTCTCCACTCCCTCTTCTTCCGAGATCGCAAGGACTTTGTATTTCAAGTCCTTCGCTCCCATATAAAAAAGACTTTGGCCGGTCATCGCAGAATACTTCTCCTTCTCCTCTCCCGGAACCAAATCCAAGATCGAATCCATGAGTGTCGACTTCCCCGCAGAAGAAGAACTTTGTATAATCACGGCCAAAGGATTCTCTGTTCGTCTTGTCAGTGTGGCCAAGTATCCAAGCAGTGAGTTCGTTCTCTCCCCAACAAGTCCCATTCTCTCAAAGTCTTCCAAGATCCGTTTTACAAGTTCAGGATCTTGTAATACTTTCATCGCCTCGGCTCTTTCCAAAACACTCATTTGAACTTGCTTCGCTTCCGGCTTCTTTAGCTTCTCCAAATGGTCATACAACATCTCTTCCAGTTCCCGAAAGACTTCCTTCAAATCGCCTGTGATCGTTTCCTCTAAGATTCCAGTCGCGTCGTTGGCAATCTGAATGAAATTCTTTCGCATACGCTGGTTCATCACATCCAACGTCTCAATGTGATACGATTCCCCCACAAGCAAACGCAGATTTACTTTCATCATATCCAATCCCTGATTCTTGAATAACGACCTCACCCGATACTCTCGTTCCCCTTTGCGAAACGTGATCTCTTCCTCTTTTCTCTCGATTACAAATCCTCTCGGCGTATCCTTTCTTCCTGTCGTTGTCTGTTCTGATATCGCCAAAGACGGCGTTTCTTTTCTTTCTTGTTCTTCTACGTATGATTTCCCTAATGTTCCAGTTTCCGGTTTTGGAAAGGCTGATTCCTTTTCTCGAAGAAGGCTCATTCCCTTTCCGTCCCCGATTCGAACCGCATCTAACACAAGTGCGTTCAATTCCTCTTGCGGCTTCTCTAACTTCTGCGAGTATTCGTTTACATCCGTCAAAAGAGGCAGTTCCATTCGGTAACAGGCCAACCCTTCTTCGATGAGTCGTGATCCTAACTTCTTCGCCGCTTCCTTCCCCGCCGTGTCGTTGTCATACGCAATACAAATCCGTCTCGGTCTTTGTTTTAGAATTTCCGCATGCAGTTCCGGCGTATATCCCTCCACTCCGTAACTGCAAGTCACGTTCCGAATTCCGTTTACATACAACGTCAAAGCATCGATCACGCTTTCGCAAAGCACCAAGTCCTTCTCTAAAAACGCTTCTCGGTTCCAAAGTCCCGTATGTGGTCCGGGCAAATATTTGTGTCTTTGGGCAAGTAGTTCGCTCTTCTTCCCCAAGTTCCTTCCGTATATCCCGCTACGATTACCCTCTTCATCCGATAACGGAAAAACTACATGCCCTAAAAAATGTTCCACAATCCGTCTCTCGTGCAAGATTCCGTATTCACTCAAGATCCTTCTTTCCTCTTGCCCTCTCACCGTACGCGACGACGAAAGAAATTTCTGATACAAACTCCCGTCCACATACCCAACTCCGAATTTCCAAAGTATCCCTTCATCATATATGCCTCGGCCCTTCAAGTATTCCTTGGCCTTCGCATTCCCAGGCAACGTCTCTTGATAGTAAGCAAATACTGAATCGATGAACTTCTTCTCTTCCGATTCAAAGTCTTTGTAGGGTTTACGGATTCTTGATTTTGTATGAGCAGAGTTTTCGTTTGTTTGGGGATCGCTTGGATTCTTGTTCGGTTCGTTTGGCGAAAAAGTAAGGCTCTTCTCTCTCAGTCTCTCGATCGCTTGTCTGAGGCTCACGTTCTCCTTCTTCATCACGAAGTCGATCGCGCTGCCGCCGACCTGACACGCTCCCATACAATGCCACAAGTTCTTCGAAGGTGTTACAACGAACGAAGGAGTCTTGTCATCGTGGAACGGGCAGCGGCCCACCCAGTTCTTGCCGTGAGGCCGGATTTCGACCCCGTAGCTTCGCACCAAGGCCACAAGGTCCGTGTTGCGTTTGATTTCCTCTAAGGTCGGGCGGCTGGGCATGGAAAAAGGCTCCTTGGGGTGAAAAAAATTTCGACTGTACAATCCTACATAGGTGTAGCATTTTCCGTCATATCTGCAAGGCAGGATATTCGATCCTTGTCATAGAATGCAATCGAAAAAACGGAACTTTTGATCGACAGGAACTAATTTTAAGCGATAGATGAAGGAAAATGGCTTCAAAACAGAAGAAAAGCACCAAGGATCAATTCCCGGAAAGGCTCCGGCAATTACGGGTCACAAAAAAAATGTCTCAGGAAGAGCTTGGCCAATTAACAGACCTCAACTACAATCACATCGGTCGATACGAGCGAGGCGACTCAAGACCCTCCGCCGACAAACTCAAGGCACTCGCGGATGCACTCGGCGTCACTACAGACTATCTTCTCGATGGAAATTCAGACAACGCCGCTCGCGTCAATTTGGATGACCAAGAACTCCTCGAAATGTTTAGAAAAGTTCAAGAACTTCCCCAAGAAAAAAAAGAATCGATTAAAGATCTCATTGAAGCATATCTGTTTCGAGAAAAAGTAAGAAAAGACATTTACGTGATTACCAAGTAACAACAAAACTCTCTAAACAAAAACAATGAAAGTCCTAATCGATATCAAAGACAACAAAGCTCAAGCCCTCCTCGAAATCCTAAAAGATCTCGCATCCGTGAAGTTCAAAATCATTACCGAACAAGACGAAAAAGAACCCACTAAAAAAGAAATCCTGGAGGGTATAAAACAAGGGATGAAAGAAGTGAAGTTAGCCAGAGCCGGAAAAATCAAACTGAAATCCGCTAAAGAACTTCTTGATGAACTTTAGTATTCTTACCTCTCTTCAATTCGAAAGAGAACTCAAGCGGCTTGTCAAAAAATATCCTTCTCTGAAAAAAGAATACAAAGACTTAATCTCTTCCTTGGAAAACAAACCGACTCAAGGTAATTCAATCGGTCAAAACTGCTACAAGATCAGAATCCCGATCGCTTCCAAAGGAAAAGGAAAATCAGGCGGAGCCAGAGTCGTCACCTGTGTCTTTCTAATCGACAAAATCGTATATCTCGTTTCCATTTACGACAAATCAGAAAAAGAAAATATCTCAGACAAAGAACTCCAAAAAATCATTCAAGATCTTTAATCAAAAAAATCGCAACCCACCTAAAAACAAAAAAGCCCAGCAAGGAGACGGCCGGGCAAGTAACGATTTCTCATTTTACTTTAATATCTCACACAGGTCGCGAAAGCAACTCCTCAACCGTCTCTAAATCCTCCGGAGATACTTCCACTTTCACGAGGGAATTCTTGGAAGGATCAAAATACACACAAGTGACTTCAGGGCTCCAACTCGCATCTACGAACATCTTTTGGCCTGTCACCCGGTTGCGAACCGCTTCCCCAAGCACAAAGTGTTTTCCGTTGGTTCTCTTGTTCCTATTCATATTCAAAATTCGTTTTCTCGTTTGGAAGAGTTCCGCGAGCGTTCACTTCGGAAGATACGGGAGGATTTCCTTGATCCTCTCCAAATCCTCAGGCAACACCTGAACCTTTACAAGTGTTTCCTTCTCCGGATCAAAGTAAACACAAGCTACCTTCGAGGGAGTCCAAGCTACTTCGACATACATCTTTTGGCCGGTCGATTTGTCGCGGACCGCTTCGCCAAGCACAAAGCCCTTTTGTGTTTTTCTCTCGTCGCTACTCATGCAGTTTTCTCGATCAACTAATCCACGAGCAAATTAACAGACTGTCTCAAAACAGATTGGATACATCCAGTCATATCGTTTTCCATATCCGTTGAATTCGTTCCCGAATTAGTGCCTCTGTCATAGAAATGCTCGCCTCGAAGATAATCCGCATCCTCGTAACGGATCATATACGTAATATCACCGGTTTTTGATATATATTCAGGCTCTAATCGAAACGAAAGCGTTTCACCTTCGTTTACAAAATCATAATGATCGCCATGACGCTTTTTCACATCCACAGAGTAAAAATTCCGATCGAACAAAAACTTAACTACAGCCACACCGTGCGTCACATCTAGAGCCAAACAAGCAAACGCTCGTCGTGGACCGGTATTCAATTTTAAAAGTTGGGCCAAAGGATACGGATCGATCAGGGTATAGTAGCCGTCTCGTTTGTATTTTTCAAAAGGACCGGGGATCGGTGTGATGTCATCGGCCTGAGGGTATGCCTCTGGAAATACCTTCACCCAATTCTCTTCCTTCTTTAAATCCAAGGGTTCTTTCTTTTTAAAAAGAAAAAAGGAAACAACCCCGATTGCGAGAATAACAAGAGCCGTTCCCGCAAGGAAGAGGATTTGTTTTGAAGGATTACTTGTTGATTTCATCCACTTGTTTCACTAAATCCGTGTATTTACCTTTCTCTCTGCCCATATAGAAGTCCTGAACACAAAGAGGTGATTTTTTACCAGGATATACTCCTGTGACCGTGAGTTTGACAACGACAACTTGGCCGCCTTCACCGCCCCTTTTTTTCGTTCCCACTGGGGCATATGCAGGCAGAATCGAAACAATCTCGTCCGATTCTCCGAGTTCCACATCAAACTCTTTTGTTTTTTTGAAATCGGAATCCAAACGAGGCACCATTCCGTTGCTTGTCATGGAATACGACGACTCAAAAAAGGTGAGTTTTGCGGATTTGATTCTGGAATATTCTTCCTTTTTACCATCCACTTCGCAGTAGTTCTTGAAACTGAGATCAATTACGTCGCTTAGAACTTTGATATTTTCCTCGCCATGGTAGTCCGTATGAAAGTAAACCGATTCTCCTACTCCTTGGGACTTGGATACGATCCACTTTCTCTTGTTGCCAACTTTCTTTTTAGCCTCTTCCTTTTGAGGAGATTTCATCAATTGCTTAAAAGTATCGATGTAGTAGTTGACCCCATATACCTTCTCATCTTCCGAAGAAGTCACCAACCTACTATCAGACCAAGTTTTATCCATGTTCGCTTTTACTTTTCCCAATTCTTCCTTTTCCCCACTGAACAAAGGTAAACTCAAAAGAATACAACCGATTGCGAATATGATTCTTCCCTGTTTTTCAAACTTCATATATATACTTTCCCTCATTTTCCTCTCGTTATTTTTTCCGAATCACCATGGACCAGTGATGACCCAATTCGTAATCGTTGTATTTGTATCGGATCATCTGGTTCGGTCTCGCAGAATCGTTTACGATCCATTCCCCTCTCTTGTCGTCAAATCCAACAATGTCTACTCGGTGGCCTTTACTTGGATCTAATTTATTAAAATCTGCGTCATATCCTGCACGATGTTCTCCATTTACAGGCCCATCGATATACATTCCAGCGTTGATAATCTCACCCCGTCTCAAAGCCGCTTTGATGTTCGCAAAGCTCGTTTCGACTCCCTTCTCTTTACTACCAAGCTCAACTACCTTCAGACCTTGCAGCTCTATCAGTTTTTCATACGCCGCGCGGGTGTTCGTAGACATTTCCGCAGTGAGTCCCAAATTAAACTCCATCCGAGTCAACTCGTGGATCGGCTGTCGGCCTGAATCCCGAAACCTTACCCCGAGATACAGCAATTGCTGCAACAAACTGTAACTTTGACAAGTGTTTCTTCCGCTCTGATCATACACATACTTGCCGGTCTTCTCGTCGTAACTCATTCCGTTCGATCTTCCGAACATCTCCTTTTTCTCGTCCGAGATGATCTTCACAGAAGCTCCGTAATCCTTAAACTGATTGGAGTGCTCGCTTCCTAAATTGATCACTCCATCTTCCAAGTTCACTTGGTTCCCGGATACGGTATATTCCACATCCTCACCCTTGTACAACTCTTCTTGCATATACGTGAGGTTCTTTTCCACCCACTCGGCCTTTCTCTTCGCTACGTCCAAGAACGTCGCCTGACTGTCAGGTAACATGTCGTTTAGAACCGTTCCGATCACGATCTCGCTGCTTTTGCGTTTGTCGTCGATCGCTTGTATAGCTGCGGCCATCTTGTCCTTCAGTTCATCTTTCTGAGCAGTTAACTTCGTGATCTCTTTTGTTAACTCTTTCACCTTTTTGTCGGGGTCTTTCGAATCGTTTAAAAACGCTTCCGCGAGCTCTTTCTTTTTCCCTACAAGATTCTTCTCGATCTTGTCAACATTCTGATTTCCTAATTTTGCAATCAGCTCCTTCGATTCTCTGTCCTCGCGCTTGTTCACTGTCTCAAAGGCTTTGTTCTTTTGTTTCGTATATTCCTGATGATCTCTGTCCAAGTTTACAACCTTGTCCGAAGCCGTCTTTCTTTGCTCTTCCAGCGCGGCTCTCTTCGCTTCGAAATCTGGTTTGCCAGGATTTAATTTCGAAAGACTTTTTTCGATTTTTGCAAGATCCGACTCCGCTGTGGTTAAGTGGCCTTTCGACTTTAGCCAAACCGCTTCCGAATTGTTCTTGGCGTCATTCTCCAATTCAACCGTTTTCGTGCGTTCGGATGCTTGCTCTGCGCTTAGATCCATATATTTGTCATACGACTTTCTGGTATCCGCTTCTTTCACAACCGCCTTAAAGTCTTTTGGAACCTCAGGCTTTCCGAGTAGTTTGTTCAGATTCGTTTCCATCGCGCTTGCATCACGATCCAAGAGAGCCGCTACATTTGTCTCGTGTGTCTTCTTCTCGTTTTTCAAGTTCGTGAGCTCGGTCTTCTGTTTGTCGTTCAACCCATTTGCATCCGCTAACTTCTCAAGTTGATGAAGTTCAGGTTCTTTCGCAAAAGGAGCAACATCGCGGTTGATGATCAACGCTCTTTCCTTCTCCAAAGTCTTCTGCATCGCCACCATGTCGTTTCTGCGTTTCTCGTCTGCCGGGCCACGTTTGTAAGGTTCGTTCGGATGATCCTTGTTCCACTGAGCGTAACTTTCTGCTTCGTGTTTGTTCTGACTTACTCGAAGATCTGTAATCTTGCGGTCATATTCTGCAAGTTGCTTTCTCGTCTCCGGTTTGACCTTGTCTCCGAGCGCCTTTAACTTCTCGTCATACGTTACCTTGTGTTCGTTCGGATTGAATGTGTCCTTCTTCACAAATCCGTGTTCCACAAGAACTTCTGCATACTTTGGATCGTTGTGGTGTTTCTCTTGGATCAGTTTTACAATGTCACTCTTTACCTTTTCCGATCGCTCGATCATCTTCTGTCCGAGACGATCTTCGTTGATCTTGTGCTCGGTCAACTGCTGTTTCGTCTCGTGGATCGTCTTCACAAGATCTCCGCGTTCTTTGGCGCTTGAAATACTCAAGGCCGCTGACACGATATATCCTTTCATCGGATTGGTTTGTATCGCGCCCATATTACTGATGCCAAAGCCGGTTCCGCTGGAACTCAGCCATGCAGAGACGGATTTCAAATGATTCTCTGCAAAACCTTTACTCGGATCCACTCCCTTCAGTTGTTTGCGAAGATCCGCTATTCCAGGAACATTGTCGCTCTTGGGATCATGGATCGCTTTCAAAAATTCGCTGTTGCGGATCACTCCTAATGCCATACTTGCTTCCGCAGCTTTTTGTTTCGTAACAAGGATGTTCGATTCCTTGTTTAACGTTTCCCGTAACGAATTCGTTTCCTTCACTTCCTGTTGGAATTGTACCGCTTTCTGATATACTTCGTTCCCCGCTCCACCTTCCATTCCGGCTAATCGTTTCGCTACGTCATATACGTCGTTCGAGAGTTTCTTGAACCCTCCAAACATCGCTTCTTGCGCGTTGTTGTAATTGTGGACCACGATTCCCAGCTCTCCGACCACATATGTGTGGTTGTCCTCGACTTCCAAGTTGTAAACCTTGGTCGGTTCCGTGTTGTAGTAGTATTTGTCAGTAACAGTGGCCCAACCTCCGTCGGATTGCAAGACCTGATCGCCAACCGACAGATCCTTGACCTTCACCCACTCGGAGGTGAAGGCTGTATTTCTTTCTTTCGATATTTCTTGAGACAAAAATTTCACTTCATAAGTTCTTGTTTCTGTTTTTTGTAAATTAATACTTTGTAATGCAGATTCCACTACATTCGATGTGTCTGCGAGCCTTGCCTCTGTTCTTGCCACGATTCTCCGTCTAAAAGGATGGTTCCAAGTCGTGTGAAGTCCCTCTTCTCCGTCAAGCTCCAAGTAAAAAAGCTGAGGCATCTCGTGAACAAACGTCTCCGTCACTCTCTTGTTCTCAAACGTGTTTGTTGTTTCGTTCCAAGACTGCACCACATCACCGATTTTTAATGTCTCGATCGACTTCGTTCCGTCTTTTGTATGAACCTGTGTTCCGGCAACAAAACAAGAAGTCAACTCAAGCACTCCCTTGGAGTCCACCATCTTCGTCCCGTCGTTGGCAATTCCAAACGATTGCAACACATCCGCCTTGATACCGGCTACAAACTTCCCAAACGTAGTCGTCGGGCTGTCTCCGTTAAACTGAATCTTCACCCCAGCCTTCTCTCCAGCTTGAGAGATATCACTCTGCCAAGTTCCAATGTCCTTAGAATTGGACATCACTGCTTTGTAGGCGTCCCACTTCGCAAGCAATACTTCAGGCTGTGCTTTCTTCACATCGATATTGCCGCTCTCGTCTTTCGGAAGATATGTATCGATATCCGCTTTGCTAAACAACGGATTCTCTGTGTGCATACCAACAACCGCAATCGTCTTTGCTTCCTGGATCTTCATTTGATCAAAGTTGTTCTGCGCATTCTCAGCTGCTAAACCCTGGTTAAACTCGTTTTGAAAATTAGAATTCAAAGAAATCGGTTGGAAACCTCCATTCGCATACGTGAGGGTTCCAGCTGTCGCTCCGGTCACTTGCACGCTCGTAGAAATACTTCCGTCGTTGCTAAAAGACAAAGTCCCCCCATGTCCCCGAAGTTGAGGAGGAATCTTCTCGTTTCCATAGTTGTAATACGCATCCACGCTCGCGCTTCCGTCACTTCTCGCGGAAAGGCTCAGGCCTGCGTGGTGTTTCGAAGGATTGGCTGCGCTTCCCTTCCCGTGCCACGCGTCCGCACTCGCATTCACTCCATACGAATGATTGCTAAAATTGTAGTCCATTCCCAAACTCAAACCACTCGCTGAGTTGAAGTTCAAATTCGCACTGAGGCCACTTCCAGGGCCATAGCTAAGACCACCGTTCAAACCAGAGGCTCCCAATGCCTGCAAGATTCCAGCTACTTGTTTCCCGCCTTGATCGCCAACAATGGAAACGTTCACGCCTCCACCCCAACCGCCTTTCACTTCTCTTTGGCCCGTGATGATTCCGGGCGAGTTCGCTACGCGAAACGCGCTCTCCGCTTCAATCAGCGAAGCACCATCTGCATTAAAGTAAAACAAAGAACGCGTCACTAAACGATGGTGCATCGCCGGATTTACGCTACGATCCCTCTCGCGGGGGAAATTTGAAAAATCGCTGAAATAACTGGAGGCTAAATTTTGAGTCATCGATTCTCGAAAGTGTGCACCGCCGGTGCACACTTTTTCGTTAAGCGCTGGAAGCGGGTGTTTAATAACGGCTTCTAACAGTAACGAAAGGTTATCGATTAACATAATATGATTGTTAGATTTATTCTATAAAACTATAACTTAGCGTCAAATTCTTTGTGTTTTCTTTCGTTTTTTACAAGTTGAAAATATGAAAAAAAAATTAAATTTTGCTCCATTTGCAATCATAAAATTCTAAAGTTTTACCTGCGGCTAAAAGTAAAAATTCACTCAGCGAAGACATTAAAAAGTTCCTCATTCAAATGGATTCCTTTGTCCTTCAAAGCGTCAAAAGCAAAACCGTTTCCAGGCAAATACAAAACATCTCCTAAATACCGACCATACTTGTCTTGAAGATGAGTTCTAATTAAAAAATTCGCTCCTGGTTTAAGTCTTTTCTTTAAAGACTCAAATGCCTCAATTCCTTCCGGAGTATTGAGCTCAGGTGCACTCACACCAAGTAATCGAATCTTCTGTCTTGTTGTGAGTCCAAAACCTAAATCGATCTGAACCAATAACGTATCTCCGTCTACGACCCTTTCTAAAACTGCGAGGTAGTGATAAAGAAATGAACCTGGATGCGTTTTCTTGTATTTCCAATTCTTCTTTTCAAGAATAAGTTGAACAACTTCTCCTTCTTTGAAAGTCTTTTCATCCAATTTATGGTAACAATGAAAACCGAAGTCGATCCAAAGCTCTTTGACTTGTTTAATGTTCTTCTTAACGATCTTGTAATGATAAATCTCACCGTCAGGGCGATTCCATCTTGTCGCTTTTACACCACCATAATATCCGCTTTCACGAGCCTTGCGCTCGAGTAATTCTCGACTCCAGCCATTTTCAGCCGCGTCTTTTTCAAGTTTTCTGCGTATTGTTAAATTAGAAACCGATGCCAAAACCCGATAATGACTCCAGCTCAATCGAAAATCTAATGCCTTACCATGGTAGGATTGATAGAATTTTAATGCGTAATAAAGGGTTCTTTTGGAAAAGTTAGTCGTTACTTGCTTTTCAATCTTTTCAGTTAACGCCTTCATTCTTTGTTTACCTTTTTCATCCAAGACATAAGAATTGAACTCGCGATTTAGTAAAGAGCCGATTTCTAAATGTCCGTTTAAAAGAAAGCGATTCCCTCCTTTATACGTATTCTCTCGAATTGATTCAAAGATTCTTGCAATTTCCTTTACTAAGTTGTCTGTAGGTTGAGGTTTCAAAATCGTATATTTTAGTTTTTACAAGGTAAAAAACCTACTTCACCAGTACCTTTTCCTTCAAATACCGAACTCTCTCTAATTCCATTTGGTTGTAACCGATATATTCAGCATTTTGAATCAGCAAAAGCATCTTTTCATAATATCGTTCGGATTCAGCAAAGATCGTTTTGTAAAACTCTATCAAAGATACAGTAGCCTGTTTCAAACCAGGCCAATTGACCTTGACTTGGATTGTTTCAGAAGAAGCCACTCTTTCAAAATTCAATTCAATCGATTCACCAGGAAAGGAAACAAAAACTTGATCGGCGTTTTTAACGATCAGTTCTTCCAATCCGTTTATCAAATACGACCAAAGGTCGCTGATGTCATCCCATGTTTCTTTATCTACAAAAGTTACATTGTTGATTTTCAACTCAAGAGAGCCTTCGATATATTCTGGATCTAAAATGTTCTTAGACAGTTTGTCCAAAGGGACAATTGCATCCTCGATACAAAAATAGGTTTTGAGTGAAATCATATGTTAATCCTTATGCTTTAATTTAACAAAATCAAGACAGATCAATGAGGACCCACACCCTTTGAATTCGCGTTCTCAAGGACTACCTGCATCCGGATGGCTACTTTTAAAATCCTTCAAATACTGCTCTTCTTCAGGACTCAAGATCGGACAATGATTGACAAACGCGTCAATGGAAAAGCGACCACATTCTCCATCCGCTTTGTAACATTGCCCCTCAAACACCAACACAAGACTGTTCTCAAATGTCAATTTTCCAGTCTGACCTTCTTTGCGGAGATATACATTGTATTTCATGTATTTCCATTCTTTGTCTTGATCTGCCTGCAAAGGCTCGATTTCATACGATACAATCTTGTCATTGAACAAAAGGTCGTAATCGCACCAAGCCTTGCCAGTCTCGAAACTTTTTTTCCACGCTTGATCGGTTTCATACTCAGATGGAAGGTTGTGCACTCTTTGAAGAGATCTAGTGATTCCTGAATTAGAAAGTGAGACGAGTACAAAAGCCCTTTTTTTCTCAATTCCCTCTTTCAGTTCAAAAAGATCTTTCATCAATCGGTCTTTGGCAATGTCTCTTGCATTCAGGCCAATTTTCTTGAACTCTTCTTCCGCTTTCTTGTCACTTCCACCCAGATATTTGACCCCTTCCGCAAATTGCTCTTCCTTGGGCGCACAAGAAAAAGCAAAACCAATTACAAAAAGAAGGATTAGAAATCGATATTCGAATTTACTCTTCATATTTCGCCACCCTACTGCCCTGTTCCCGAAGGAGCCATCACTTTCATAAAATACTGAGGATTGATCAGGTAATGGAGTACCTTTTTACTTTTTTTGTCAATGACCGGAATGTAAAAAGCGGAGCTGACTCCATTGGGTTTCTCGTAGCTGACCACGCTCATATGCAAGTGAGCTCCCGTGGATCTTCCAGTCGTTCCCAAGTCCCCGATCTTTTGTCCGGGCTTGACCGTATCTCCCGCTTTGACTAAATCCCCGTTCTCGTAACGAGGAGCGGAATCAAAGTGTTTGTATTGCACTTCATACTTTCCCGCAAACACTCCCGTTAACGTAGTCTCAATCGCTACACTGTTTCCAGACGAATGAACCAATCCCGGATTTCTTTTGATCTCTTCCGGTACCAAAGCCAGTTGGGCCGGTGTCAATTCAATCGGCGTCTTTGCGTTCGCCATTGTGTAGAACTTTCCATTCTCCGTAATCACTCCCACAGACCTTGTCGCTTCAAACAGCGGTTCTCCTTTGCTCAAACCCGGATTTGCTTTTCTGTATTTCGTATCCATCTCTTTTAACTTGTCAGCCGTATATGAGTTTCCGGAAGAATCGTAATATCCCCCGTTCCTGGTCTTGTTTCCATTTCCGTCATATACTGGTTCCGAATACGCAATCCCTTTCAAGTGACTTGGCATATCTCCTGGGATCGTAATCGACAAACCCTTTGTTGGCGGATATTTTACCTTTCCTTCCAACACAGAGTTGATCCGCTCCCCTTTCGGTCCGCCCACATCCAATCCGATATGATCGTTCGAATGCAAATACGCTCCCGCTACTTCTTGGTTGCTGTATCCGCCTCGACCAAAGTGAGAGTTCACTGAAATCGTTTTCCCTTCCGGATTTCCCGCAGGATTTTTGAGGGTTGCACTGATCGGGAGTTCTCTTTCCCGCTTCTCACTGTCTCTGTCGTCTGCGTGTGTTAGATATTCTTCCATTTGATGCAACGCTTCTTCTCTTTCTTTGCCATCTTTGCGAAGAGCAGCGGTAAGTTCGTCGTCCTTGGAACGCTTAAATGATTCTTCTGAGCGTTTTTTGTAATCTGTTATCTTCTCATAGATCTTCTCAACCCTCTTTGTATCACCTAACGCTTCGTAGTGTTTCACCTGCTCTTTCAAGCCATCCACAATTCTTTCAATCGCTTTCGGTTCTCCTGCAAAGCTGTCCTTTTCTCGGAGCAAAAACGTGTCCAAAGGCTCGTCTGCTTTTCGCACAGGCTTGTATTCCAAAAAGTTTTTGTCCAGTTGAGTCGTTCTGTCGTGAACCGTTTTGATCTCTTTGTTTAACTTGTCATACTCTGTCTTGTCTTTCTTCGGATCCAACTGACTCAGCCTTGTTTCCTTGGCTTCAAGACCTTTCAGCAAGTCGTTACGATCATTTGCAACAGACATTCTCTCCTTGCCGAACACTGTCTCCACGTTGTTGTGCATCGTCGTCGTATCTTTGTCCAACAACGCCGCTACATTTGTCTCGTGTGCAACCTTCTCATTTCGGAGTTTGGTCAGTTCACCCTTTTGTTTCTCCGAAATCGCATGCGCATCCGCTAACTTCTCCAAGCGATGCAGTTCAGGCTCTTTCAGGAACGGTGCCACATCGTTGTTGATCAGCATCGCTCTCTCCTTCTCCAAGTTCTTCTGCATCACAATCATGTCGTTACGGCGTTTCTCCATATCAGGAGTCCGCTTGTAAGGTTCGTTCGGATGTTCCTTGTTCCACTTTGCATAGCTGTCGGCTTCGTGTTTGTTTTGGCTCACTCGAAGATCAGTGATCTTGCGATCATATTCTGCAAGTTGCTTTTTCGTATCCGGTTTGATCTTGTCTCCCAACGCTTTCATCTTCTCGTCATACGATACCTTGTATTCGTTCGGATTCAAGCCGTCCCGTTTCACAAGACCGTGTTCCACCAACACTTCCGCATACTTAGGATCGTTTCCGTGTCTTTCTTGAACGAGTTTTACAAGTTCCGCTTTCGCTTGGTTCGATCTTTCGATCATACTGCGACCGATATTGTCTTCTTTGATTTTGTGCCCGGCTAACTTTTCATTCGAGTTTTTGATTGTGTTGTTCAGTTTGGTATGGTCTTCCATTAAGGATAGACTAGAAGCGGTTGAAGCAATGTATGCTTTCACCGGACTTCCACTCAACATTCCAAGTCCGTGGCCGGTATGGATCGAACTCGTGCTCAGTCCGTTTGTTTTCACCCAACTCGATACCGTTTTCATCTGGTCTTTGGTAAAACCTTTCTCAGGATCTACACCTTTCAGTTGTTTTCGAAGTTCGGAGATACCGGGGAGATTGTCGCTGTCAGGATTGCGAATAGCTTGCAAAAATTCGTTGTTACGTCGTTTGTTCAGCTCAAGACCCGCTTTCGCCTGGTCTTTTTGCAAAGTAATTCCGTTCGATTCCAACTTTAAAGAATCTCGCAAGGCGTTTGTAGACGCTACCTCACTCTGCAAGGCAACTGCCCTTTGGTATACCTCTTTGCCAAGTCCGCCTTCCAAACCCGCTAACTCTTTCGCTACTCCGAACATGTCTTTGGAAAGTTTGCTAAACTTTTTAAACATCGCCTCTTGCTGGTCGGCATAGTTATGGACAACGATTCCCAGCTCACCGACCACATACGTGTGGTTGTCCTCGACTTCCAAGTTGTAAACCTTGGTCGGTTCCGTGTTGTAGTAGTATTTGTCAGTAACAGTGGCCCAACCTCCGTCCGATTGCAAGACCTGGTCGCCCACCGACAGATCCTTGACCTTCACCCACTCGGAGGTGAAGGCTGTATTTCTTTCTTGCGATATTTCTTGAGACAAAAATTTCACTGTGTGTGTTTCTGTTTTTTGTAGATTAATACTTTGTAATGCAGATTCAACTACATTCGATGAACCTGCGAGCCTTGCCTCTGTTCTTGCCACGATTCTCCGTCTAAAAGGATGGTTCCAAGTCGTATGCAGTCCCTCTTCTCCGTCAAGCTCCAAGTAAAAAAGCTGAGGCATCTCGTGAACAAACGTCTCCGTCACTCTCTTGTTCTCAAATGTATTGGTATTCTCGTTCCAAGACGCAACTACGTCTCCGACTTGGATCTTCTCGATCGCAACCAGTTCGTAGTCATCGGATTCATTCAAGTTTCCGTTGGTTGTATTGGAAACATTCGTATTTCTTGATTCTTGAAGATTCTCTTTTTTGAATCTCTTCACAGGAACGTCACCCCGAAAACATGACGTCAACTCAAGCACTCCCTTGGAGTCCACCATCTTCGTCCCGTCGTTGGCAATTCCAAACGATTGCAACACATCCGCCTTGATCCCAGCTACAAACTTCCCAAACGTAGTCGTCGGGCTGTCTCCGTTAAACTGAATCTTCACTCCTGCCTTCTCACCAGCTTGAGAGATATCACTCTGCCAAGTTCCAATGTCCTTAGAATTGGACATCACTGCTTTGTATGCGTCCCACTTCGCAAGCAATACTTCAGGCTGCGCTTTCTTCACATCGATATTGCCGCTCTCGTCTTTCGGAAGATACGTATCGATATCCGCTTTGCTAAACAACGGACTCTCTGTGTGCATACCAACAACCGCAATCGTCTTTGCTTCCTGGATCTTCATTTGATCAAAGTTGTTCTGCGCGTTCTCAGCTGCTAAACCTTGGTTAAACTCGTTTTGAAAGTTTGCATTCAAAGAAATCGGTTGGAAACCTCCGTTCGCATACGTCAGGGTTCCCGCTGTCGCTCCGGTCACTTGCACGCTCGTAGAAATACTACCGTCGTTGCTAAAAGACAACGTGCCCCCATGTCCCCGAAGTTGAGGAGGAATCTTCTCGTTTCCATAGTTGTAATACGCATCCACACTCGCGCTTCCGTCACTTCTCGCACTCAAGCTGAGTCCTGCGTGGTGTTTCGAAGGATTGGCTGCGCTTCCCTTCCCGTGCCACGCGTCCGCACTCGCATTCACTCCATACGAATGATTGCTAAAATTGTAGTCCATTCCCAAACTCAAACCACTCGCATAGTTCAAGTTCAAATTCGCACTGAGGCCACTTCCAGGGCCATAGCTAAGTCCGCCGTTCAAACCAGAGGCTCCCAAAGCCTGCAAGATTCCAGCTACTTGTTTCCCGCCTTGATCGCCAACAATGGAAACGTTCACGCCTCCACCCCAACCGCCTTTCACTTCTCTTTGGCCCGTGATGATATTTGCATTTTTGTGTTTGGTATACGTTACAAAACCCGAAACTGGACTCTTCATTCCAAGTGTCATCGTGGTAAGAACCCCGTTCACAAGCGCAGCCGCAGCTCCGTTCGGACCGTTCAAACTACCTTGCACCGCCATACTCGTACCAGTGCTCACTGCAATCGCCGCAATTTGACCGTTCGTAAGAGACGTCAACCCCGCTGACTTCGCTACATTCGACACTGTAGTAAACCAACTGCTCACACCGCTCGACGCTGTCCCCGCACTGAAATACATCACTGCTGCGGCCGCCGCTACCTGAACCACAAGTTCCACATCCTTCAGTCTCTGCTCACGAGCCGCCTTCTTCGATTCCTTTTGGTCGATATACAGCTTCATCAACGTTCCCAGTTGGTGAGCAGCAACAGGGTCGCCTGGCAAAAGAGCCTCGCCCCACTTCTCAAAAAACAAATCTCGAACATCGTTTTCAAGCGACTCTTTGTTCACAAGACCTTGACGACCCTTCCCTTTCACATCGTCACTCGTCATTCTGTTGTAGGCTACAGCGCCTTCTTGATATATAGCGGATCGGTCTGAAGAAGAAACTACTCCAAGAAAATCCATCGTGTCACCAAAACCTGTGATCGCCCCTTTCACCCCTTTCGCGATTAACGTACCAATCCCACCGTTAAACAATTGTCTGTCCATATACTGGAACCCGGCAACCGGATTCGTCCAACCGCCTTCGTTGATACCGCTACGACGATCCAGATCCCGCTTTGCTTGCTCACGAGAAACAAAATCAACTGCCTGCTTCTCCCACATCGAAATCTTAGCCTCATCCCAGCCTTGCTGAGTTCCATATACACGCATCGCAACTCCGGTCATGTCAGCTTGAGCCGCATCCCAGTTCTTGATCGCATCCTTGTAGTCTTTCAAACGGATCTCGTTTGTCGCTTGACGAAATCCGTCCTTGATTCGTTTTTCTTCCGCTTCCGAAGTCAGTCCCAACTCACCCGTTTTGTGAGCAATCCCCCGAGCCAGATACCCTTCCGCTTCCAGGCTCATCCCACCAAGAGAAGCATACAGCATCTTCAGTTCTCCGCCAAGTGAATTCAAACTGAAATCACCACTCCGACGGCCAAGCTCTCTCTTCGCTTCCTTCATCTCAACAAAACTCATCATATCGTTCGCAAGTCGTGCCACAACAAAATCAGGCAAACCCTGTTCTTGGCCCATCTTCTGCACTGCAAAGCCATACAGACTCGTCTTGAAATTCTTCCAGTTCTCAAGCGCAGCCAAGTCCGACTTGTAACCGTCCATGCCTAACTCTTCAGTCGCATGAAACGTATCCGCAATCGTCAATACCGCTTTTTCGTAACCTTCCAGCCCAAAATCATTCAGAGCGGAATGAAGTCTCTTTCCAACTCCGATGCCGTTGCTACCCAGATTCTGTTTGGCTTGTTGCTCCTCGTATTTCGCTAAAAGCCCTCCCGAAAGAAAAGCTGCCACATCCGGACTCAAATCAAACGTCTTTACAAGTGTCGTCGCGACCGCGTCCTGAACCGCCCCACGAACCTGAGACGCTACCCAGTCTCCTGTACTCACACCCCCCAGTAACACAGTCTCCACAAAAGAGAGCGCAAGATTCGCAAATCGTACGTGGTTGTTCGCAGCTGTCGAAGCAAGAGAAGCGTTTTTGTTGTGAAGTTCCTCCGCGGCGTTCACCTCCGCAAACAAACCCGCAGTGTATTTGTTAGAAGAAAGATATCGGTTCACTGTCTCAAAAGAGCTGTTCACAAGATCGCTCATTCCGCTTTCTCTCGCATCAAAGAGATTCCCCAAACGAGAAGCTCCGCGACCCAAAAGAAGTTGAGAGGTGTTCGGAGCGGCAATCGTCACTGTCACATCCGTCGTAGTATTGCAATACGAATCCATACTCGCTGCGTCCATACCACCGCAGAGAGTTACCTCTCCGTCATATACATTCCGGCGGGCGGTGATATTGCCGTTCTCATCCATACTCACGCTTGCGTATTTCTTCTCCGTATACGAACCGCACTTCCCCAAATCCTCTCCGCAAGTCTTCTCGACCCAGTCGCTCATCTTCTCTCTCGTACCGTCCGCATACAAAACATACGTCGTATTCTCTTCCAAACCCGAATACACGTTGGTACTCTTCACATCTTCCGTCTTCAGATGATGAGCCTCAACAAGATCGCTAAAACCGTTTTGGGTAAACTGTCTCTCCTTTTTCAGAGAAGACGAGACGCTCTCCATATATCCCAAAACCGTGTCCATCACAGCGTTGTTCGTAGATGACAACAAACTCAAGTTCGAAGCTCCAGTCACCATACCGCTAAAGCTCTTTCCAAACGTACCAAGCAAGCTAAAGTCAGGACGGTTCCGAGTCGCAGAGTCACCGTCCAATCCGTTACCGATATCTTGAAAAACCGATTCAAAAGCGCTCAACGTAACTACGACACCGCCATCCAGCTTCGATTTCGGGCTCCCAGAACCTCCAAGACCCGCTAAAACCTCTTGTGTCAGTTGATTGTAATTCTGTTGATGTTTACCCGTTTGCAACGTGCTCTCTGCAGTCTGAAACGCTGTCTTTGCATCCTGCTGGATCTGTGACATCGCAGCAAGCCACGCATTCTCTTGGCTCTGGATATTTTGCACGCCTTGCTGGTATGTGTTCTGAGCGTTTGTAAGCGCTGTCTGCATCTGAGTCTGCCAGTTTGCGTATTGACCCTGATATGACGCCACTTGAGCCGTCCAGTTTGTAATCGAAGGCATCACATTCGTTGCCCAGTCGTGTTCAAAACTCTGCAACTGCAGCACTAAGTCCTGGTATGTATTGATGTTCGCTGTTGTGTTGTTGTTCGTCACAGTGAACTCAAGATCGATCCATGCAAAGTCTTGTTGGTGCACTATATCAGCAAGAAAAGGAATTCCGTCCCAAACACCAAGTTCACGCGCAGTATATTCAAAAAAATGAGACGCTGTCGTCGAACCAGTCAACGTCGGATCCAAAAGAAATTCTCGATACGTACGGTTCGCTCCATAGATACCGGGACCAGGAACAAAAATATCTCCGGTATAGCAGCCAAGCGGATCAGGGCAGTAATGATTCGGACCCCAATTCGGAGGATCCCCATTCTCATTCATGAATGCGCGCAAGTCTGCTTTTGTAATTCCCGTAATCGTCATACCGGGACCAAGACCGCCAAAAAGACCGGGAAGATCCGATTGAGCCCCACTCAAACCGTTCGCAAACGCATCCATGATCCAGTTCGACAAATCCAACTGAGAAATCTCATTGCGAGCATATGCCATGATCTGCTGAGCCAAACCTGCCTTCGCCGTAATACCGTTCGTAAGCTCAAAAATCGAAATCGCTCCCGCCGTTCCGTTACCGCTTTGATACTGACTCCCGTGAGAAAAACCGGAAGGACCCGACATATATGACAACGCACTCTCATTAAACTCGGAACCCGCAAAACGAAACGTTTGGCTACCACCAGGGGCCGATTGAGCGTTCGCCAAAGCACCTTGACTCGCAATCAGTTCGTTGTGCAAAAAGTTACGCATCAAACTCGACGCATACAAAAAAGACGCTTCCATATCCTGAACCTGGCAAGTATGACCAGACTGGCAAGACACACAACGTGTGTCCCCCGTCGGACAACTGTTCGCAAAATACGAACCAGTCATCGCACTTGCATTCGTAATGTCTACAACAGCGCTGTAGCACGTATGTCCCGCCAAACAAATGTTCGACGATACAAAGCTGCCAGAAGTCGAATCATACAGGCCCTTCACACAAGTCGCACCCGACACGCAGTTCTCGTTGTAGCTAAGCATGGTCCCTGTGGAATAGTCAAAGATCGCAGGCATCACATATCCTTCTTGCAAACTCTCCGATACTTCGTTGATCACGTTCTGAAACGATTGACCGTGAGCGTTCAGACCCGTGCGGACACTCAAGTTCGCGCTCTCGCTTCCGTCGCAACGGTTCGTTCCCGCAGGACAGCTCGCACTCAGATACTGCTGAGTATGCGTGTCATATGTCACCGCGGCGCAAGTATGGCCGGCGGGACAGCCGCTTGAGTAGAACTGTTGGTTCGTCGGATCGTATTGATATGTATGGCATACGTGACCCGCAGGACAACTCGCCGTCAGGTATGCGTTTGTGTTGTTGTCATACAACACGGAAAGGCTATTCCAAAACAAACCGTTACCGTTCAAAAACGTTTGGTAGTTCTCAAGGTTAGACAATATCTGATCTTTTACATTCGATTGACTCTGACGAATCTGTGCAAGAGTCGATTGGTATTGCAATTCTGTCTGATTGATCTGATCGATCAAAGTTTGATATTTACCAGCAAGACCGGAAAGTGCGTCTTGATACGTGGACAAACCGCTTTGCAAGCTCGCGTTAAAGTCGTTCCACCACTGACCTTCCAAACCAGCAAGCGTCTGTTGGCCGCTGTTGAGTACGGCCTGGTTGATCGCTCCTCCCAGGTTCAAGTTCAGACCGCTACCGCTCACAAACGCGTCCCACTGGCTCTGAAAACTTTGAGTCGAATTCTGAGCCGCTTGAGAATTCGACCCATACAAACCAGAAAGATACTCAAGACGCTCAGCCAAAATATCCGATTCTACCGACTGTTGCCACGCTACCAGTTGTTCCGACTTCTGGCTCTGCAAACTCTCATATACATATTGCTGGTAGTCCGCAACTGAAGAAAAATGATCACTCGTCGTCACCGAGTTCACAAGCATCGTGATCTGTGCCTGAACCTGAGCCTCCCACTGCGTCTGCAAAATACTCACGCTCTGAAAGACAAAAGCGTCCCAGTTACCTACAGTTTGCATACCGTCCGCTACGCTAAATGTCTGGTTCAGGCTATTACCGTTAAACACAGGGCTATTCAAAGTCGGTACTACTACAGGTTGCGGGACAACAGGAAAGCTAAGGAGAAGGAAGAAGAAGACAAGGAGGAGCGTGCTAAAATGGCGTTTCATGGAAGAGAGTCCTAAGAAAGATTGAATAAGATGGAAAATTCGTTTCATGATTTTAAATTTTTTGAATATCAATTGCTGACACAACGAACGTGATATCCGAAATCCTTATCCCCCGTCGCATACGAGGTGCCGTAAAAAAAATTCACAGCCCAACCCGCAGCTCGATTCGAATCCGTGGTCGTAGAAGACCAAAAATACTCCCCACCACCGATCAAAAGAACACTCGTATCCATCGCAGGATTCAGTTGAGAGCGATCCACTATGCTTTTCAACTCGTTGATATTCGGCAATCGCCAAGACTTACCAGCAGGCAAAACAGGAGGCTTTTGACTCAAGGAACCGTTGCAGTATTTCAATGCATTCACCCAACTATATACTGTGGAAGAACCGTTCTCATGGCCGGTGTTTCTCACTCCGCAGGTCGAAACATGATCGGCGGTTTCCGAACCTAAACCCGCGGGACATTTCTGCCACAAAAGCCCGGTTCGATAATCCAATACGGTGCCGTCTTCGTTATCCGTAAAACGACTGGTCGGAGTCTGAGCGACTAACGCGACAGACAAACCACAACAAAGAATAAAAACTTCAAACGATTTTAAATACAATTTCATGATCCATTCCTCAACTGATTACGGAGCCAAACTCGGAACGTTACCCGACACACAGCGGACCCTTTTCGTGACCGAAAGCGAATTGTAAAAAACATTCTTTTCGCAAAAGTCCACATACCACGCGTTGTTTAAATTCGAAGTAAAAAAGGACGAACTCCAAAAGTCTCTCTGTCCTCCGACCTGACTGCACGAAGAGTCAAAAGCCAACAAAGAAATTCCGTCATACGCTGCAATCGTCTCCAATTCTTCTACCGAAGGAAGTCTCCAATCCGTACGATTCGCATACCCGTGATAAACGATACCCGCACTTGTTACTTCCTGATTCTTCCGATTCAAACCCGAGCAGGTTTGCAAAGCGTTTTGAAAACTCTTCCGAGTAGTGTCGTAATTCGTCTGCCAGATTAGCGTCGTACGATTGTCTTGGGTGCTTGTATCAAGAGGAAAGTCTTCGTGGGTCGCCAGAATCGTTTTGTTCAAATGATTGACGCCAAACTGAAAATGGGCGTCCTGACCCCTACGAGGGGTCCCGAATAAAACGGCGCTGTTATTCAGACAAGAACTGGGGTTGGACCCGGTCTGAGTATAACACAACGTCTGCCCCGTTTTGGCAACCGAGGTCTTAAAAGCGGCGTCCCGGGTTCCAAAGTAAGAGCCCGTCAAAAATGCGGCCGCGAGCTTCCCGCCGGCATCGTTACTCTGAACGGGATGATCGGCAACGTCGGTAAGAGAAGCCGGATCGATCTCCCACTTCAAAAATGCGTTTTCCGGAAATCGAACCCAAGGCAAACGGAAGGTCAAAACCGTATGGGCGTCGTTCCACGCAGGAACCGGCTCGAAATCAAAAGTAAAATTCTCCCAGACAGTCCCTTTAAAAAATTGAACCTTCAAGACAAGCGGGACCGTAGCGCTCACTTTCATCGGTTCGCTAAATTCAATCACGATCTCCGAAGGATCCGGTTTGATATTATGACCGTTAACAACAGGAGTAATCTGACTCGCTTGGGGATCTTCCAAATCTTTCCAAACATCGATCGCGCTGCTGGCAAACTGAGGACCAAAACCGGCGGCGGCATTGGCGACGCAGAGTAACAATTGACTCCGCCCCAAGGGAAAATTCAAATTATCGATTTGAGAAACGACCGCAACGGAACCGCTCAAAGCCAAATTCCCACTCGCATTCGAGTTTGAACCGATCAAAGAAAAACCTCGGTTGCAATTGCAATCCGCCAAGGTGGAATACAAAACACCCGACGTATCCCTCACCTTACCGACGGGACAATTCGCTACACCCGACACTTCACAAACAGAGCAAGCGGAAGCGTTCGATCTTTTTAAAATATAATTCACCTTATTCCCATCCGCAACCCAGGAAACCTGAGGAGCAATCGTGTCATCGATGACTAACGAATTGGCATAACGAGCCGGAGTCGTACTCGTGACGGTGAGGACCGGAAGAGAAGCGTTCACAGAATAAACGGAAGTATTCACCGAACTCAAATTCCCCGCACGATCCCGAGCGACAAACTGGATAATGCGATTCAAGGTTCCGTTTAAAACCGAAATCGGGGTCGGATTGGAAATTGCATACTCGGTCCCCGCAAAAATCGCACCCGAACTACCGGCAATCACCGGAGTCGAACCGTCGATCGTATAAGCCGTAACGGAACAAGAAACCCCGGAGTTATCGTTGCACTTCAAAAAAACGCTCTGGTCGTTTCCATAATTTCCCGCAGGAGGATCGGAAACAACCGTGGGCGCAGTATCGTCTCGAACCACCGTAAGACTTCCTTGACCCGTAAACCCCGCGGTCACACAGATAAAGATAGAATTGGAGCCCAGACTCAACGAAGCCGCCGGGATCGTCAGAGTATTGGACGCGTTAGCCGAAACCGAACCATTGCTCAAAATTCCGCCGCTACTACAACCGGTGCCATTGGCGCGGACCGTAAACAAACCGCTCTGACTGCTCTTCCAAAAAACCGAAATCGAATTTACGGCTCCGTTCGCGGCGCTCACATAACCGGTGTTCGCTCCACCGTCTATGGTGACATTCGGAAGACCGTGATTCACCTCATACACGGCGGACTGAACCCCTTCCAAATTTCCCGCAAGATCCCGACAACGATATTGAACCGTATAAATTCCTTCCCCAAAGGCGCCGACCGCAAAGCTCGTCTGCGTCGGATTTTTAACAAAACCCGCGAGCGGAGAAAACGCGGGAGTCGCACCGTCCAAAGAATAAACCAAATTCCCCGGAGCCAAATTGTCCGCACAAGTGACCGTCACCGTTTGTGCGCCACCATACAAACCGGCAGGAGGATAGATGGAAGAAATCGGAGGATGAAAATCGTTCGCAATCAAAGCCAAAATCGGATTGTCCACAACCCCATCCCCGTTTTCGTCATAACCCAAACCTGGATAAACCGTAACCGTGTTACCGGTGCAGTTCAATCCCGTAGTCAAAGTGATCAAACCTCCCCCTCCAGCACAAAGATAATAGTCCGCGGTTCCGTTCCCGTTCACATCCACACCGATCGGATTTCCTTGCGCATTGTTGACAAAGAGAATCTGCGGAACACCGTTCCCGTTCACGGAAATCCCGGAGGCGCTCCCGTTCCCGCTGGGATCGACAACGACCCCTGTAGCCGATCCTCCTTGAGAACCTCCGTTCAAATCCACCGACTCGCCCGGAGAAAACGACAAAACCTGACCGGAAGCGTTGCCCGGATCGGAAATATTTGAATCACCTGGTTTGCCTAAAAGAGTTAAAAAAACATTATACAAAGCGCCCGCACTCGCACTCGAATTCTTCGCGCCGCACGAAACCAAACAAACGATCAAAGTGGCGACAGTCAAAATTTCTTTCATCACAATCTCCCTAAAAAATTCGACATTCCGAGATCGCAACCGCGGAGTAGGAACAAAACGAAATCAATCATACTAAAATTAAGATATTCAATAATTTGCATATACTTAAGGACCTTCCGCAACACAACGCACATAGGCGGTACTCGATTTGGCGGAAAACGGAGTCATTCCGCCCGACTGAAAAAACACGCTCCAAGCGTTGCCCGGAGAAGGCGCAAACGAAGAGGACGTCCAATAGAAAGAATTTTTAGTATTTGGAAACAAAGAAGGATGGATCGAAAGAGTCGAACTCGACGAAGTAAGATCGACGATACTGTTCAATTCCTTAATATTCGGAAGTCTCCAATTCGACTTACCCGCAAAGTTCAAAGAATCACAGTAACTCAAAGCGGTCACCCAATTCGGTCTGGTAGCGGTCCCGGAAGCGCAGCTCGCGCCCGACAAACCGGCGCTGCATTTTTGCCAAACCAAGTTGGAAGAAGAATCCACAATCGTCTGATTCCCCGGATCGCTCAGAGACTGAGCCACACTGCTCAAACCCAAACCGGACACACATCGGATCTGATTCGGATTGGAACGAACATAAACGTCCGAAGCCCCGTAATTAAAATTCAAACCCCAAGCATAAAATGCGTTCGATCGCCGCAGAGTCGAAGACCAGTAATAGTTTGCAATCGAATCCGGAAAACCGGAACTCGGAAACGAAGGATTGCCGGAGGAAGAACCAAACACCGACAAGGTCTCTAACTCTTTCTGAGTCGGAAGTCTCCAGTCCGTTTTACCGCCGTAACCGATCCCGGAATTACACTGATTCAGATACGAACAGCCGTTAACGGCCGAAGGGAGAACCTTGTTATCCGAATCTTCAAAACTAAAAAACGGCCAATACTCCAATTTGACCGGAACATTTGCCGCATCCGTGGGAGAACAACTCCCCGCGGGAATCGGAGTCGTGATATCGACACAACTCGTAACGGCGCCATTCAGAAAAGATTTTTTACCCTCGACGCAGGTCTTCCAATCCAGACCGGACTTAACATCATGCGTAATCGCATCTCCGGCGATATACTCGATCTGATAACTTCTGACCTCGCCCGTTTGAGACTGACCGTCGTGAGCTGTACCGGTGCACGGAATCAGATTCCCGTTACCATCCCAGCAGCTCAATTGTTCCGTTTGAAACGGTTTATAAAACTGAGAACGTGTACCCGTCAAAAACGATTGCTGAATATCTAGTAAAGGAGAATTCCCCGCCGTATCCTGCAAAACAGACTTGGAAAGAGTCCACAAAATCCTTGCATTTTCCGGAAAGACAATCCAAGACAGATCGATCTGCAACGTGGTCGAGCTCGTCCAGGTATAGGTCGCGGTAAAATCAATACAATCCCAACTAACCCCGTCATAAACCAAAACGCTCAACGCCGAAACCGCAGGAGCAACCGGAGCCGGAAAACAACGATTCGTAATCTTTTGACCCGAAGCAATCCCGCCAAAGGAGGAATTCATATTCTTATTAAAAACGATCTGAATCCTCGCCGGATCCGGAGCGTTCCAAACGGGAGCAGTTACGCTAAAATTTGCGGGGTTGGTTGCGCTCACGCTCGGTCGAGAATTGTCTTTCGTAATCGTAAAAGAAGTGCTACCAAACAAAGGATCCAAACTGGCATTGGCCACACAGATCCAAAGGGTGTTGGCGCCGGCAACAAAGCTCGCATTGAGAATGGTGCTCGTAACCGCAACACCGGCAGTCACATTCCCCGCCGTATTCGAACCCGAAACAATCGTGCCCGACTCACAGCTCGCCCCGGAACGGATCGTAAACACACCGTTCGCGTCGCTAACCCAACTTACGGACTGATCGGTGCTCGCATTGACAAGTCTGCTCGCGGGAGCAAACGAATTCGTAGTAACCGTCGCAACCTGCGAATTGATAAAATAATTCACCGATTGCAGAGGGGATAAATTTCCCGCAAGATCCACACCGATAAATTTCAAAACAACCGCGGTATCCAAAGGAATCGAAATCGGATTTTGAAACCGAGTCCCCGAAAGAACGCTACCGCTGTCGATGCTCGGATTTGAACCGTCCAGAGTATAAGCTATTACACCACAACCCGACGGATTGTTATCGATGCAGGAAAGACTCACGTTTTGCGCGATGCCGTAATTCCCGCCGCCGGGGCTCGGACTGACCGAAGGCTGAGACTCGTCTCGGACGATCGTCAAAACCTGAGATCCAGTCAGTGCCGCAGTCGCGCAGATATGAATTTGATTCACACCGAAATTCAAAGTGTTAGCGAGAAGACTAAAAGCGGTCGGAGAATTTGCTGCCATCGTTCCGGTTTGAAGAACGGTCCCGCTCTGACAATGATTCGCATTCAATCGAATCGAATATGTGCCCGAATGATCGGAAGCCCAATGGAAGGATAGAGAATTGACGGCGCCCGTCTGGCTACTCACGCTCGTGGAATTCAAATTGGAAATCGTGACAACGGGAACGTTATGATTGATTTCATATGTATCCGTGTGAACCGCTTCCGTATTTCCGGATAAATCCCGACAACGATACTTGATCGTATAAAGACCGTCCCCGCTCAACAAAACCGTTTTATGAAACGGATTGGAAACCGTACCGTGTACGGGAACCAAGCTCGGAGTCGATAAATCGGTGGTATAAACGATATTCCCCGGAGCGACATTGTCGTTACACGCAATGGTGACATTCAAATTGGATCCGTAAATACCCGGATTGGGACTGATCACCGAACTCGGAGCCAAAGAATCGGCGGCAATCTGAGAAAGAATCAAGTTATCTGCGATTCCATCTCCGTTTGTATCATAACCCTGACCGGGGAATACGGTAACCGAATTACCGGTACAACCCTGTCCTGTCATCAAGGTGTAGTTATTTTGTGTCTGATAACAAATATAATAATCCGCAATGCCGTTACCATTGGTATCTACTGCAAAAGGGATACCGTTTGAATCAAAAAGAAAAATGAGATCCGGAATGCCGTTACCGCTCGTGGAGATTCCAAGAGTAGAGTCCCCACCACCCGCAGAAACGACGATTCCTATGCTTTCTGCACCTTCCCCGTTCAAAAATGCAGGACTTCCTGCTTCAAAAGGATTTTCGGAAGGCAGATAAACACCGTTCTGATAAGTCCCACCGGTCGCAACGCCAAGATACGATAAAAAAGAATAATCCGTGCTTTGCGGCTTACATTGAATCCAGAAACCCGAAAGAAAGATAGGAAGATAGCAAAACGAAAAAATGGAACGTATAAGAATCATCCAATGCCCTCCTGACGCACAAATGCCCGCTAAATAAAAAAATAAGGTAAAAAGAAGTTGAAAGTTGTCTGAAAGGGATAGGAAATGAACTTAGAGATAAAAAGCAAAGAAAAAAATCACAAAATGCTAAAAAAAGTTGGCAGATGTGTTCTCCAACAAAATAAAGTAAAAATTAAATCGAAGTGAGAACTTTGAGTGGCAAATTGAACCGATGAATCCCCTCAAAATGTTAGCATTCAAAAGAGTATGTTTTTGATCAAGACAGAAAAAACATACGGTCCCAATCGATGACTTAAGTAAAGCAGAATTATGAAGATAAAAAACAGAAATTTGATCCAATTTGGCCAATGCTCCCAAACAGCGATTTCGCTGCAATTTAGCCAAGGGAAACCAAAAAACGCGTAACGCGACCAATGATATGCCTCAAAATGCATTCCATCCAGTCGATTCTTGTTTCAGGAAATTAGAGAACGACGGCAATTGCCGAACTCGTTATTTTCCTTCCAAACCTGAAAAAGCAATCCACGTTTGGAACAAAAATTTCATATCAAAACTAAATCAAACGATCCGAAAACAAAATTGGAAACCAACTCGAAATCTTTTGTTTGTTTTCGGTCTTTATATTTTCCTCATAACCGATCTTTCTCCACAGAACGGATTGGAAGAACAATCCCCGATGAAGATAACACTGGATCAAGCGGTATTGATCGGATCCAGCAACAGCGTGGTCCTCAAGGTATTGGAAGCCAGAAAGGACGTAACCAAAATGGTCATCACCGAAAAATGGAGGGAGTTCCTACCAAAATTCGGCATTCAATATTACGGTTTGAGAAATCAAAACGTAAATTCCACGGATAATATATACAACGATATCCGCTTAACGGTACAGCAATTGGTTTTCGACGGCGGCGAAGCGAACCTCAATTTGGAAATTGCAAGATTATCCGAACTTCTCAACGAACAGGATTTCAAAATCAACCTCTCCAGACTCAGACTCGAAATCCAAAAGGCATACTTTCGTTCTCTCGCATCGAGAGGAAAGGTATTTATACAAAGAAAGGTATTGGAAAAAGCCCAGGAAACCATGCGGAAGGGACAGGTGGAATTCAGACAGGGCTTTATCACAAAAATTCAACTCATGGATTTGGAAAGCAAAGTAAAACAAGCTGAATTCAACATACAAAAATCCAAAAACGAAAGCGATCAGGCGTTGCTGGACTTAAAACAAGTGATGAATTTGGAATATTATGCAAACGTAGAGTTGGAAGAAAATTTATTTTTCGATTTTGTGCTCAATCCTCCTCCCAGCGCAAACATAAACGAACTGATCTCCCGAGCTCGCAACGGACGCGAAGATTTAAAAAAGATGCAGATCATTGTCAAAAAGATAAAAAACGAAAAAGAAATATTAGACAACTACTATATGCCTAAAGTATATCTGGGCGGTTACGCCGGACGAAACGGAAACAACAATCAGTTTACACACGACAGTTACGGAGTCAATTTTAACTTCGTAATGCCATTGGGAAGCAGTGTGGTTCAATCCAACGGCAATACCGGGGTGCAAAAAGACGGGAACGGAATTCAAACCTATCCTGGATTTGGAAATCAAACCGTTGGCCCCGGTATGAACAGCTACAACTCAACCTCCGTGCGTTTATTTGATAACTTAAGTCAATCCAGAAAAGCCGTGGAAGGTGAAATTCAACTCACCGAAGCGTTGTTAAACTATCGAAACATGGAAAATCAAGTCGGTTTTGAGATCAAGAAAAGCGTGGATAAACTCAATCAATCTTGGGAATTGATCAACATCGCAAATTCCAGAATCAATCTGCAAGTCGAATCCGGTCGTGTGACCGCCGCCAAAGTAGCATACGGTCACGCTAAAAATGAGGATCGATTGAACTCTGACTTGGAGTTGATAAAATCCCAAGAGGACCTCACGGACGCATTGGCGTCGTATGCGATCAATTGTTACGAATATGCTCAAGTCACGACGGACGAAGCCGGTTTGAAAAAACTGATCCATTACTCAAAGGGTTCCGGCAACTCGATACTATCCAATCTCATCAAAAATCAGGAAACGGTTTACAAACCGAATAAGAGGAAATAAAAATATGAAATACATCCTGAAACAAAGTAAACCTATAAAATTAAGCTTTTTGAATCTTCTTTTGATTTTCATCGGCGACTTGGGCTGTCAAAACACGGGGGAACAACTCTTGGGTTTTGGACCGCTTTGGGGGGATCCGCCTCCGGAAGTAATTTTCAACAGTCCGCGATCGGGATCGGACAATCTTCCTACCAATCAAAAATTTGATATCGGATTCAGCCGGGAAATGAATATGCAGACTTGTCGAATTGCATTCAGCATGTCTCCTCAGACCACCGGATTTTTTACGGAATTAAACGGAACCGTTTTGACCTTTGCGCCCTCGGCTCCCCTCAACCCGGGAACATATACATACACGGTCACAAAAAACTGTGAGGATATGGCCGGGCTGGATCTAAAAGATCCGCTGAGCGTATCTGTCGCAATCGGAAGTTCGGGTGGAGTGGGTACAAGTCCTGTGATCAACGGCATGTATGTCTATGCAGGTAATAACATAGCCTGCAGTGCGGGAACCGCAATCCAGACCGATTTTTATACGACCGATGTTACCACCGCGTGTATGGGAAATCCGAATGTAAACCCGATTCTCATTAATTTTTCAAGACCGATGAATACAACGGCAACATTAAACGCTCTTTCGATCAGTCCCGGAATATCCGCAAAATACGTTTGGACCTCTGCAAACACTCTTTCGATTCAGCCGGACTTTGCATTGACCGCAAATCAAAGATACAATCTCAGCTTTAACATCGGTGCAAAAGACGAAAGCGGAGTCGCGTTGGGCGGAAACACGATCGGAACTTTCTTTGTGGGATCCGCAAACGCGGGACCTGCGGTAAACAATATCACCGTGTCTACGGGCACCCTCGCCGGATGTCAGGCGGGAATTGGAATCGCTACCGACATCATCACTACAAACGTGACGAACGGATGTTTGGGAAATCCGAACTCTCAAAGCGTGACGTTCAACTTCAACACTCCGATGAATCCTTCCGTAACACAGTCGGCGTTAAATATCAGTCCGCCCGTAAGCGGAACCTTCGCTTGGTCCGCCGGAAATCAAACTGCAACCTTTACAACGGATTCAAAATTACAATTCGGCGTTCGTTATACGGTTTCGGTAGGGACATCGGCACAAGCCGCAAACGATACCTTTCTTGCTACAGCAGTCTCCGCAAGTTTTATCGCGGGAGGAAACAATCCCGAGCCGATCATACAAGCAATCGGTTTAGTAAGTCAAATCGGCGCGCCGGGTTGTTCGCCTTCCTTTCCCGCAATCGGAAGTGCTACCGGAGGAAATTGGGCGTCCGCCTCCTGCTGGTGGGATAACGGGCTGCCGATCCTGCAACCGAGCAATTACAGATTCGAAGGTGGGGATGAAGGAAACAACAACGCCGCATCCTGCAACAACAAAACCACGGATGATTTCCGCTTGGTGTTTAACAATTATATGAATCCTGGAAATACGATCGGAGCGGTCTCGTTATCGAGGGACTCGGGAGCATCCACAGTCATTCGAATGTCCAGTTGGGATTGGAGTGATTGCCAAGCCGTCTTCCCGTTCGGATGTCGCGTACTGGATCTCAGATTTTCGGAAATGGAATCCAGTTGTGGAGGCGTCAATGAGTTCGGCAGTTCGGCGGATTTCAATCTAACAAATGCAAAATTCGACTTTAGCTTTAACAATGGAGCAATTCCGTATCCCGCAATTGTACCCGCGGCAAATTATCCGATCTATACAATTCAAGTAAACGGAAGCGCAACGGATGTCTTAGGACGACCTTTGACCCCGTTCAGCTTTTCCATGGTAAGTCAATGATGTTCAAAAATAGAAAACCGATTCTCAGAAAACAAAGATCCGCTCCGATCTCGATCCTATTCTGGATCTGTATATTGTTCGTCGATTGTGCTACATTCGGTCGAAGCGCTCGATCCGCGGAAAAAGCGGAAAAGGTAAAGGCAAACTATCAAGTCGGCTATTTGGAAAATAGGGATTTTAAATTCGATCCGTTTCGGGTGAAGAATTTTATCAGCCTACTCAAATTCGAAATCATTCGGGTCGGCAACGGATTGATCGAAGATGGTACCGAACCCGATATGCCGGTAGCAAAAAATACGGCCCCTCAGGGAATTTCGCAAAGTCCTGAAGCTGTGCAAACCCCTGTCGTTCCTACAATGTCGATTGCGCCCAGTCAGGAACTCGCAAAGCCGGTAAATCCGGATCTCTCAACAAAAGATGCAAAACGAATTCTTTCCGAAACGGAAATTCGAGGTTTAGCGACGAAGATGAACTTCGATTATTATCTGCAAGGTTCCTTCGGAATCTCCGATAGCGGCGGAATTTTGGATCGAAGTTTTACCACATTGATCTTTATCGACGTATATGACAGATCCGGAAAATTGGTCCGATCCGTTTCTTACACGCAGGAATCAAAGCATTTCTCGGAAGCGGATGATCTCAAGAACGCAAGCGTAAGCATTGTCGATAGAATCGTAAAAAAAACCGAAAACTCAGAAAACAAAACATGGTGGAAACTTGGATTCTAAAAAACGATCGATCCGTATCAAAATCGGATATCTTCTCCTCCTCTGGTTCTTACCGTTTCTTACCGCTTGTGGTCTTTCCGAAAAGGAAATGGACGTCCAGTATCAAAAAGGAATCGCTCTGTTCGTCGCAAACAAACGAGACGAAGCTCTGAAAGTATTCAAAGACCTTTATAAAGAAGACGAGGATTACAAAGACGTAAAGCTCATCATCGGAAAACTTCTTTATTATAACCGCAAGTTCCAAGAGGCGGAGGAATTATTCCAGGAAATGTCAGATGACGATCCTACCAATTACAATGTATTGGCTTGGTTGATCAAAACGCAATTTGCGGGAACTCCTTTAAAAAAAGAGCTGTCAGATAATTTACAAAAATTCTTAACCAAGGATTCGGAGAATTTAGAAGTGCTTTTTATCAGCGCCAAGCTCTTGGAAGAAACCGGCAAACCCGATCAAGCCATCCTTGCATATCAAAAAATAGTTTCCCAAAGTCAGATGATCGGTTTTGCACACCTTCAGTTGGAAAACATATACAAAAAAGCGAAAATGGAAAAAAAGGCCTCGTATCACAATCGAAAATACTTGGACATCCTCGGCAAATCGGAAGTTGATAAAAAAGAATCGATTCGTTCCCAAAAATCGCGTTAGGAAAATGAAACCATTGATCATAAATATTATAAAATCTAAAGTCGGAAGATACGGACTTGGAATTCTATTGATCTACTTTTTAGTTTCCCTTTTCTTAGTGAGAATATCAAAAAGTTCAAATAGTAGAGCCTTGAAAAATTCGACCTCCTTTTTAACAAAACCCCTCTCGTTTGCACTTCCTTCCTCCTCTGATCAAACGGAGGACGAAAATACGCAGGATCTGCTGTCGGTCTTGGCAATGACCGTCGAAGTCGAATCGATCACTCCGACAGTCGAAGCGTCCGGTATGGTTGACTTTATGGAAAAGGTGGACGTATATTCCAAGGTTCCCGGTAGAATCGAAAAAACATATTTTAAAGAAGGCGAAGACGTTTCCCAAGGTCAAAAATTATTCAAAATGGAAACCATGCCTCTAGAACTCGAATTGTTAAAACAAGAATCCACAATGGAAAGTTCGAGATCCCAGGTTAAATTAGCGAGAGAAAAATACTTCAAAGCAAAGGGTAACGTTCTCGGAAGAATTCAAGAACACGAAAAGACGATTTCGATTCAGGAAAAAGCAAGACAGGAATATGAAAAAGCGAAAGTTTCCTTTGTCGGTATCGAAGAAATTTATAACGCGGGGGGATTCAGCCGGGAAGAATTTGAAAACGCAAAACTCAATTTAAACTCGAAAGAAACAGCCTATCAACTCGCGGAAAGAGACGTTGAAATCCGCAGTATCGGATTGACGGACAAAGATATATTAAGAAACAATCATAAGATTCCGGAAACGAAAGAGGAAAGGATCAAAATCCTCGAGGAAATCAACAGCCTAATCGAAAAAGCGGAATGGGAAGTTGCGGAAGGTGTTTTAAAAGCACACGAAGCCCAGGTGAATTCCACAAAAATGATGTTAAAAGAATCCCTTGTTTTCTCTCCACTCAACGGAGTTGTCGCAAAACAATTTAAAAACGAAGGCGAGATCCTTTCCAGCTCGGGTCCCGGACAACACGTCCTATCTGTAATCAACGTGAGACAGGTATTTGCCGTACTCAATATTCCGGAATCCGAATCCATCGATCTAAAAAAAGGAATGCGAGTATCCTTCACTGCGGATGTCCACAAAGATCAAAAATTTTCCGGAGTGGTTCAACTCGTAAGTCCCGTGATTGATCAAAAAAGTCATACAGTGGAAATCAAAGCCCTTGTAGACAATAAAGCAAAATTACTCAAGCCGGGAATGTTTATCAGGGCCAATATCACCACCGGACAGGAAAAACCCACGATTCGGATTCCAAGCACCGCAGTTTTGTTAAACGAAAACGGATCAACCGGAATCGTATGTCTCGTCCGAGACGGCAAAGGTTATCGCAATGAAGTAAAACTCGGTCCTCAGAGCGAGGGTAAGATCATAGTTACGGAAGGACTCTCAAACGGTGATACGATCCTTTTGGAAAGGATTTCACAGATACGCGACGGAGTGTCCGTAAATCCGCTTTTTGATAAACGATGAAAACTCTAATCACCTTTTGTGTCTCAAAACCCGTAACGGTTTTAATGACTTGGCTGGCAATCGCGATCTTCGGAATCATCGGATTAAAAAACGCTAAGATCACACTACTTCCGGAAATCGCATTTCCCAGAGTATCGATCATCACAAATTATCAAAACGCATCTCCGGAAGAGATCGAAAATCTGATCACAAAACCTCTTACGGATTCCATAGGCACGGTGGGCGGAATTGAAAAGGTGACTTCCGAATCTTTGGAAGGAATCTCGATCATAACGGCTCAATTTTCGTTTCATACTTCGATCGACTTTGCAATTATAGAACTACGCGAGAAAATCGATTTGATCCGCGATCAATTGCCGCAGGACTCAAGCAAACCCATCGCTACCAGATTTGATCCTTCGCAATCTGCATTTCAAGAAATTATAATATTCCCCAAAAAAGAATTGGATTCGAAATCCCTCAGATCGTTTACGGAAGAAAATCTGAAAGTTTTCTTTGAAAGAATCGAAGGAATGGCTTACGTTCAAATTTCCGGAGGTTATGAAAAGGAAATTCGAGTGGAGATCGATCCGGATCGGATGACCACATACGGAGTTTCCATTCCGGAAATACAAAGGTCGATCGTTTCGGCAAACATCAACGTTCCCGCGGGAAGCCTTCCGGTCGGGAACAAAGATCTTTTGCTGCGAACCGTCGGAGAATATAAGTCTTTGGATGATATCAAAGAAACGATTATCTCGACAAACAATAGCGGAATCCCGATTGCAATCGGATCGATCGCTTCCGTCTACGGAACGTATAAAGAAAGAACCGGGCTGGCACGATATAACGGTAAAGATTGCGTCGTATTTTATCTTTATAAAGAATCCGGAAGAAATTCCGTTGAGTTAGCGGATCGAGTAAAGAATGAATTGGATTCGATCAATTCCAGATTTTCAGAAAAGTTATCGGCCCAATTAGTCTACGACGAATCGGCATTTATCAGAGATTCAATATGGGGTTTGATCTGGTCCTTGATCATTGGCGCGATTTTGGCGTTTCTGATTTTATTGCTTTTAATACAAAGTTTCAGAGCTCCATTGATACTTTTTATTATCATTCCGTTTTCTCTGTTGGCGACATTCCTGCTCTTTTACATATTTAAGATATCTCTAAACATGATGTCCTTGGGCGGGCTTGCACTCGGAATAGGAATGCTATTTGACACAAGCAACGTAATTTTCTCTTCGATCGAAAGAAATCTCGGCAAACGCAAGTCTGTGTATAAATCCTCTATAGAGGGCACATCGGAGGTCACCGGATCCATAATATCCGCGACTTTAACAACGATTATTGTATTTCTACCGATCATTTTTATTAAAAGTTTTATCGGCATTTTATTTTCGGAAATGGCGATTGCGATCGTTCTTTCAATTTCCATCAGCTTACTCGCCTCCATCACGATCATTCCGACACTCTATGTTCTTTTTGAAACAACGGATTTCGGAGTGGAACTCAAAAACAATCCTTTGTTTGTCCATTCGGCTTCTTTTTACGACATTACCCTACTTTCGTATGAAAAAAAACTAAACGAGTATCTCGTACAACCTAAAAAACTAATCGTATTCTTATTTTTTGCATTGATCATTTCCGCCCAGTTTTTATTTATCCTGCCTACAGAATTCATGCCAACGGTCGATAACGGCGAATTTACTATCAATGTAGAAAATAGCCGCAACAGCACATTGACCAGCACAACGGGAATCGTCGAAGCTATCGAAAGAACGCTTCTATCCAACAAAAATGTAAAGAGCGTCATCTCGAAAATTGGTTCCGATCGCGAGGATTTTATTTCAAAGATGAGTGGCGGCACCGGAGCCGATATTGCTAAAATTCGAGTATTACTTGATCCGAAGTCAACCAGCTCAACCAAAGAAATTATCGATGATATCAGAAGACGGATTTCATTTACCGAAGACATACGGTTGAACTTCGAAAGTAATGGAGATGTCATCGGTAAGATTTTAGACCCTCACAGTAGTCAGTTAAATCTGGAAATTCACGGAGACGATCTAAGAACATTAGCTGACATCGGTAAAACGCTTCTCGGTAAATTGGAAAATAGCAAGATAGCGACCGACCTCCGAAGCACTTTGGAAACAAAAAAACACGAATATATCATCGAATTTGATCCGATAAAGGCAAGCTCCCTAAAACTTACGAACGATTATATTTCCCAATACATAAAGGTTGCCAGTTATGGCGCAAACATATCAAAAATTAGATACCAAGACGAGGATTTAAACATCAGGTTGTCGATCAAACGCAAGGATATAGATAACTTAAATAAACTTCAGTCTCTAAATATAAAAACCCCAACCGGAGATTTTGTAAAACTATCGCAACTTGCAAATATCAAAGAAAATATTTCTTCAGGTTCTATCCGTAGATCGGGAAACTCAAGAGTAAACGCAGTCTACGGAAATCTGCACTCACAAAGCTCAGCCGAAAAAATAAACGCTCTCATCAAAAACACCAAGTTGCCTGTTGGATATTCTATCAAAGTAGGAGGGGAATCTGAAAACATCGAAAAATCCTATAAGGAACTCTTATTTGCATTTATATTGGCTTCCGTATTGATCTATATGCTGCTCAGCAGTCAGTTTCAATCTCTCAAGCTTTCCGCGATTATGATTTGTACTATACCGCTGATGTTCATTGGAATTTTTCCTGCCCTCTTTCTATTCGGAAAAAGTTTTAATATCAGTGCGTTTTTAGGATTGGTTCTTTTATTAGGCGTCGTTGTAGACAACGCTTCTCTTTATTATGAATATCTTTTAATTTCGATGCAAGAACTCAAAGATCTACCTCGGGCGGTTGTTGAAAGCGGTAAAATCGTTTTTAGACCGATCTTAATGAACAATCTCACTACGATATTAGGCTTAGTGCCGGTCGCTTTCGAATTTCAAAAAGGAGCGGAATTCCAATCTCCCATGGCAATAGTGGTCATCGTCGGGCTTCTATCATCTTTTATCTTCAGTCTGTTCTTACTTCCTATTTTATTTTTCTACATTCTAAAAAACAAAAAATTCAATCCTCATAATGAATAACGAATCAAAACCGTGAACGCTCTAAAGTATCCATCAAAAATTACGATTCAGATGTTATTAGCCGCGGTATTTCTGTTCGGTTTTATATCCGCGTTTCATTTGCAATATTCTCTTTTTCCGGTCATCAAAAATCCCGCTCTTTCGATCGTTGTGGAATATCCCGGCGCGGATTCGGAAACAGTGGAAAACACGATCACAATTCCGTTAGAAAACCAGATTTCCGCAATCGGTGGAATTTCCGAGATTCGGTCCACATCCGAAAAAGGAAAGTCCCTGATCCGTTTGGATTTTGAAAACAATGTCGATATCGATATCAAAACATTGGAAATCAAAGAAAGAATCGAAACCACCGTAAATAAATTTCCCAAAGAAGTCAGAAAACCAAAAGTATTGAATTTTGATCCCAATGAAATGCCTATTTTAGTGATCTCTTTGGAAGTTTCAAACTTGGAATCTTTAGGAGAGCTACGAACCTATGCAGACACGGTTATAAAAAAAACTTTCGAAGGAGTTGAAGGCGTCAGCAAGGTGAGTGTATCGGGAGGAAAAATTAAAGAGATTTTGATTTCATTCGATCTTCAAAAGCTAAACGCATATAATCTCAGCTTACTCGATCTCTACAACGCAATTCACTTTAATAATCTCTCATCCACTGTGGCAACCGTAGAAGAAAAAGGCGGCTTATATCAGGTCAGACTCAAAGGAAAATTTACCACATTAAACGATCTCGTCAAACTTCCGATAACGAGCCTAAGTCTGGGAAAAACGGTCTCCTTAGGAGAGATCGCAAAGGTATCCAACGGATATAGGGACGAGGATAGCTCCTATCGAGTCAACGGCAAGGAAAACATCGGAATTTATATTTATAAAAAACATAGCGCAAATCTTTTGAAAATTTCATCGAATATAAAAAATACGATTCCAAGTTTAAATCAAAGCGGCCCGCAATTGAATATACTTTTCAATCAAGCCGATAGCATAGTTAGCACGTATATCAATGCAGCCTGCATCGTATTCTTGACATTTATCTTGTTTTCATTGATTCTCAAAATAAAATCCGAACAAAAAGTCGGTATCCTTATAGGCACTACACTTTTCCAATTAACATTTACTTACTTTTTATTTTCATTTATACATTTTATATTTAAAATCGACTTCGATTTATTGAGCATCCTGTCCATCTACCTTTCCTTTACCACCTGGATCTCTCTTCAATTCGTATTCAAGGACGCTATCGTTCAAGGAGAAAATCCAAAAACACAGCAATCTTTGATCCTATTCACAATCGTCGGAATTCCTGGCCTCTTCCTTCCAACGACACTTTTAAACGAAACCGTTGCGACGAATCTACTACGGCTTTCTTTTTTAATCTCTGTAGGGGTAATATGTAATTATTTATTTTTCTTATATTCAAATCCACTCCCTACCATCAAAAATAATATAACAATTCCAGAATATTTTAAAAACAAAAACTGGAAAATTGAAAACAATAGCCGCAGCAGAAACATAGCATTAGTAACGCTTCTAATCCTGTCCACTTCAATTGCGGCTTTTTTATATATCCGCTCCTCTAAAGAAGTATATTTTAATATCGAAGATGATCGTGTTTACGGTTATATCGAATTGCCTTCCGATTCCAGTTTTTCCTATACGGATAAGATCGTAAGAGATATCGAATTCAAGCTCGTAAAAAACCCCAAGGTAAAAGACGTCATCTCACAAATCGACCCAAGCCATGCGTTCTTAATCATCAATTATCATAAGAATTATATCCTGAGCGAAAATATAATTCCTTCCTTAAACGAAAGCGTGGGAAAACAAAACCCAGCGTATTGCTATTTTACAAAAGAATCGGAATTGGGCAGAATAAAGGAAATATCTCTTGATATCATAGGATCCGATCACAAAGATCTAAACAGATCGGTTCCGCAGGTTGCGAACTGGATAACAAATATGCCTGGAATCCAGGAAGTAATTTTAAACTTCAAAGCCCCGCGCAACGAACTACAGCTGGAGCTAAATCATAACGACCCTTCGGTTCAAAATTCGGAGATCGGCTCGTTCTTAAAAACTGTATTGCAAGGCTCTGTAGTAAGTAAATTCAGAGACGACAACAACGAACTTGACATTCGAATACGATCTTCCAAAGAATATAGAGAATCCGAAAAGCAACTCAACAAATTCTTGATTAAAAATAGCACAGGACAGCTCTCTTCGATTAATAATTTATATACTCAAAAAGAAAGCATCTCTCCGATCAAGCTATTCAGAAAAAACAAGAGTCCCAACCTTTCCATCTCAATCAGAACGGACGCTTATGATTCCGCGTCTTTATTGAAGCTCGCCCAAAATGGCGCTCTAAAAAATCTAAATCCAGATGAAAGGATCGAATCTAACAATCGAATCGAAAAAATATCAAAATCGAATTCCAGTTTTATCGCATATATCATACTAATACTCGCAATTTGTTTTTTTCTTTTAATCGGATTTACGGAATCATTAGGAGAATCGTTCAACTATTTTTTATCCTTACTTTTTGCTTATAGCATTTTTTTATCGCTTTATCTGTTTTTTTTCAAAATTTATGATATCAGCCTGCATATCGGAAGTATCGCAATCCTTTTCTCGACCATGCTTCAACTACTCGCAAATTCGTATCAAACCAAAGGACGAATAGATAAGAAAGGTAATTCTACATTGCTTGCAATCGCATTTATTATTTATTTACCACTCCTTTTATTATCAAACAAGGAACTCAATATATTAAAAAACGTATCCGGTGTTTTCTTTTTTTCACTACTTCTATCCAAATTTTTTATTTTTTCATTTAACTTTAATTATGCGAAAACTGCTTCTCACATCTGGAAAAAAATATCATTTAAAATTCAAACATTCACATCTGGGAGAAAACAAACGTGAACCCTAAGATCGTAAAAAATCAAATTCTAAATTTACTTTCGTATTCAAAAGCCCGTTTTCAAATTTTTACCAAAACAAAAAAGGGAAAAATATACGGAATATTGCTAATCGCTGTAATCCTTTTTTTTTCGGTCACTCTATACATGAGAGTCACAAGGTTCGAATGTCTTTCGGGTGATTGCGAAAACGGGTTTGCGAAGATCCAGTATAGAGGTGGATCCTATTACGAAGGATATGTTAAAAATTCTCATCCTGACGGATACGGGTTGTTTAAAAACGAAGAGGGACATCTATACAGAGGTGAATGGAAACGGGGACAAAAACAAGGGAAAGGGTTTTACAGATACCCCGACGGCTCTTCTTATTCCGGTTTTTTTCTAAATAACAAAAAGCACGGAATTGGACAGTTTGTCTGGAGAGACGGGAGCACTCTGAACTCGAGATGGAACGAAGACAAACCCGATGGTGCAGGAAGATTAATTCTAACGGATGGAATCAAATTGGATGGTGTCTACAGAAGTGGTCGCATTTTTGATGGAAAAGGCGCCTTTATCTATCCAAATGGAAATATCTATATTGGATCTTGGCGTGCAGGAAAAAGAGAAGGTTACGGAATTCTTCAAGATGAATCAGGAAAAATCATCTATAAGGGCAATTGGAAAAAAGACATCGAAGCGCCGAATTCAAAAAAGGAAAACGAACTATGAAAATACTCAAAACGATGAAATTATTTTTCTCTGACAATATATTCAGAAGAGAAATCAAATACACGATAAGCTTGCATTTATCCCCAAAGGAGATCAGCCATTTATCCGAGACGGATTTTTTTAAATCTACAATTAAGACGCATTTAATTTTTTTAATCTTATACGTTGTTATAAATTTTACATTATCTTTGTTCAATCTGACCTATCTCATCGAATATTCGGAAATCATGAGGGGTCTTTTAGCGGAAGGCAAAGTTTCATTGCTTATGTATGTACTCAACTCCTTTCCGTATAATCTTTTTGCTTTTGGATTTTTGTTAATCCTATTCGAACTTTATTTCAGCATCGGATCTTATTTGACTCTGAAAATTTTTGGTGAGAGCGGGGTTTCTTTCTTAAAATGTTTATCGATCGTAATATCAAGTAATCTCTACATTCTACTTTCATTATTTCCTGTTTTATTTCTTTTCAGCGTTATGCCGGACGGTGCAAAACGAGATATCTTTTATATGATCTTATTCGTAGGATTTGTGAGCGTTTTTGTTATTGCCGGAATCGTGTTACAAATGCTCAGCTTCATTCGAGTGTCAAAAACGATTTTCAATCAAAACTCAGGGAGAGGATTCTTAACTTGGTTTTTTCCGGTTTTTGTTATTTTTCTATTCTTTTATTGGAGCATTCGCCCAATTTAAATAGCTTTGACAAATTGGGGTTTGAATCCACAAAAAAGATAAAACCCTAATTTGAAACTCCGCTCAATGGAAAAGGGAAGCTAATTGCAACTCCGCTCCTCGGCGACTTCAATCATATATTTCGCACTCCTTAGGAAGCGAAATTTGAGTTTAGCTTCTTACGCTGCTTAGTTTCTAAGTTTTAAGAAATCCTCGCAGTCGTCTTTTCATTGCAACGCCTCGATTTTCAATGGCGAAAGAGGTTTGAGTCCACATGTTCTAACTCTTTTTCAATCCTCAAAATTCGCTTCAAAAAACGATACAGTAGAACTTCTGAAAGTTTTTTCACGAAAAAAAGGACCTCTCCTTGATCCCGCTGTATTTGCAAATACCTCTGTCATTTTAATTTACGCGAGACTCAGGACAAATCGGCTCACAACAGAAAACTCGTTTTATAAAATTGTTTTCTTCCGAAAAAATCAACTGTTCCGCAAAATATTGACCATGGAATACAAACCGTTTCGTCTAGATATAGACAAATGTTTATCCAGTCCGATCTCCTTTAAAAATTCAAGCGAAGCGTTTTTGATTTCCTCCCGGGTTCTTCCCGAAAAAACACGAATTAAAAGAGCAATCATTCCGCGAGTGATGGCGGAGTCGCTGTCCGCTTGAAATTGGATCATTCCCTCTTTTTCTTCGGGGATGATCCAAACCCGCGATTGACATCCAGGAACCAAGCGCTCTTCCGTTTTGAAAAAATCGGGAATGGGTCGTAGCTCGTCCCCCATCTCAATGAGAAGCTGATAACGTTCCTGCCAATCGGTACATTCCGAAAATTCCGAAATAATTTCCCTCTGAATTTCTTCGATGACACCCATGGCTTTCCATTCCAGCTTTTCCAAAATGACCTTGCAAGCAATCAGAAAAACCGACAACCTTACCCAGCTTTTAAGAGAAAAAATGCGATTTTAGCCTCAAAACTTTTATAAAACCGCTAAAATCGATCCGCGCATTGTCTCATTTTTTCTATTTCACTCAAGGAGCGGGCCACAATATTCCTTATTTTATGGATTTCATTCCCAATGGTATTCTTTAGAATCCTGAGTTGAAAAAAATAGAATGCAAGCCGGTTTAACAAAGAGAAGCACGACGATCATCAATCTTTCAAAATTAGAAAAGTGATCCGCTGGATGCAAAATTCATTATAGATGATCAGCATTGAATAAAAAATTTGGGATAATAAACGATATGAATTTATCAAAAATGAAACTCCATTTCATCGGGATGCTAATATTATTCGGCATCCTCTTTGTTTCTTGTGAGGAGGAAAAAGCACAGACACAAGACGCATTGACTTCTTTAATCATAGGTCAGTCCGTTTCTGCGATCAATGAAAATTCGTCTCAGGAAGAGGAGTTTCAAGCCGTATTGCTATCCGTAACTCCGGCGCAAGGGAGTCTAAAACTTTATTCAGCGGAAGATCAAGGGATCGTAAACGGAGGTGGGGTCGAGGTCTGTGAGGCGCATGGATTTCCTGCAGACACTTTGTTGGAAGATGGCGAGTATGTTCGGATCAGACAAATCCGCCCAACTACCCCGGGAAACACCATCATCGACGCGATTTTTGATCGACCAGTGACTTCTAATTTCTTTCGATTGAGTATATCCCATGGGACTGGTGGAGTCGGTCTTGGCACATTTTCTTCCTTTTCAAGACCCGATGCAAATACGATTCGTTTTGATACGGCGATGCTAAATCATCGTTTTCCGGGCATTTCTAGAATTTCTACCGACTCACCAACTGGCAGCGCAGACAATGAAATCAGATTTAATTTGATGGAGATGACAAACGGTGGAGCGACTTTTGGAAGAAGTGTTTTAGAATGGAAAAGTTCCGAAAAATTTGATGCTCCCTATGATTTTAACGCAAAAATCTCCTTTGATTGTAATGCGAACGGTTGTTTTGCAAATGCGAAATATCGACTGCCTGCGCTGGACAACTACAAACTGTCAACAGACGTAACCCAGTTTAATCTAACGGTCCGATTGCGCAACCCTGTAAATACGTCCCAAGTAATCGGCGAAGGTCGTATTACACTGCCGGCTTGTTACTTCGTTGCGAAAACAAATCACAGTGATGTCTGGTTTTATGAAACAAGAGTCAAGCTAAACGACGTTCAACCATCCTTCACTCCTCAAGATTTAGCAAACGGAAACTATCGAGTGGAAATTCGCAATAGCATGTTACCGTCAACCATTTTGGGTCCCGGACCCAGTGCCAATTATTTCAATTCGGATATCATTCGCGAATAATCAAGCGAGCACAAAGCGGTTCCTACTTTTCAATTGTCGATTTAAGACCAAATAAGGCGACAAAAAAGGGTAGAACCGCTTTTTTTAATTTTTCAATACCCTCTTTCACTTTTGAAATCCCCTCCCTTCCAATTCGAAAAATGAGTTTTCTTACAAACTGTCTTTGGATTTGATTCTTTTTGAATCAACCAAACAGGACCAATTGCGGGTCCTGTTGCAAAAGGAACGGGCTAATGAAAGTTTATGAAATTCAAAACCAATTCGGACTGGAAAATTTAAAGATCACCGAACGTCCGGACCCGATCCCAGGTCCCGGAGAGGTTTTAGTTCGATTCAGAGCTGCCTCTTTAAATTATAGAGACTATTTGATGGCGATCGGAAAATACAACCCGAGACAAAAACTTCCCCTCATTCCTCTTTCGGACGGCGCGGGCGAAATCGCTCAAATAGGTCCCGGCATTACCAAATGGAAGCTCGGAGATAAGGTTTGCGCCAATTTTGCACAAACCTGGATCGACGGAGCGCCCGATATCGACATGCTCAGAAATACTCTCGGCGGTCCTCAGGACGGAACTCTTTGCGAATATAGAATTTTCGGAGAACAGGGTCTTGTCCCAATGCCCGATCACCTTTCCTTTGCGGAGGCCGCCACTCTTCCCTGCGCTGCATTGACCGCATACACTGCCATCGTGACTCACGGAAACATTCAGCCCGGAGCGACCGTAGTCGTTCAAGGAACCGGAGGGGTCTCCATTTTTGCATTACAATTTGCTAAAATGATGGGCGCAAGAGTGATCGCAACTTCTTCCAGCGATGATAAATTGGCGAAAGTAAAAGCCCTCGGCGCAGACGAAGTCATCAACTACAACGAAAAAACAAACTGGGACCGAGAGGTTCGTAAGATTACTGATATGAAAGGAGCGGATCTGATCATAGAAGTCGGCGGAGCAGGTACATTACAAAAATCGATCGCGAGTACAAAACCTTGGGGAACGATCGCCCTTATCGGAGTGCTTGCAGGAGGAGAAAGCAACAACCTTTCTCTCTTTCCGATTCTCATGCAGGGAATTCGAGTTCAAGGAATTATCGTAGGAAGCAAAAGAAATTTTGAAGACATGAACAAAGCGATCAACGCAAACCAAATCAAACCGATTGTGGACCATGTCTATTCCTTCGAGGAAACTCCAGAGGCTTTTGAAACACTCAAAGCCGGAAAACATTTCGGAAAGGTCTGCATCGAAATTTAAATTGGATTTTAAAAGTCCATTCGAAGATCGGACATTGATCGGTAGAATGGTATAAAGACGGATTTTTCCGAAAATACTCTGGGACGGACTTCAAGTCCCGATCAAGCCTTTTTTCGGAAAAGTCTCTTTTGTAGGAACTACCACAAACAAAAGATTGGGAAATCAGTTCGCTCTTTTTCCACCTTTTTGCGAATCACATCCTCAAACCATTGAATCAGTTCACCAGGATGACAAGAACAGCGACGGTCGCAAACAGATCCCGTCCTCATAACGATAATATCCAAATCGAATCGCAAGTTCTTGAATTCCGGCAGAAACGATATCTCTTCACGGTTGATCCACGAAATCCGTATGCCAGTGAAAGTGCAGTGCGCCTTTGGTATGTCCTTTTTCGCAAATACCCGAACCTACGTTTACCTTGATGATCCGCACCTTGGGATTTTCAAGATTTTGAGAAAGCCAGTTCATGGTTACCAGCCCCCTCCTTATCCGCAAAAATCGAACCCAACGGGAGGAACAAAATCAAACTAAGCCGTAGCCAACGATATTTTTATGCCAACTTTCCCATGACTTTTTGAGAAAGAATTTTCCTCATTTCACTAAACAAAAAGATTTGTCATTGCAGATATTTTTCTACTTTATTAGACATTTTTCTCATAAAACGACCAAGCAGCGCCACGGTAGCCGAAAGATCAAATCACAAGAATTTTAGTAAAAATGGTCAAAATCTTTTATAGAGTCTCAAGGATTCTGATTTGTGATCATTTTGTAAAAGCTCTGCTTTGAATTTAGACGGAAGAGCTCCCACAAAAAACAGTGGAACCGACTAAATCGTAATTCAATTTATTAAATTTTACTCTGTTATAACAAATATTTCTTGTATTCAAAAAGAGATCCGTTCTCATCGTATTTAAAAATTACTTTTTCCAAATGAATCCTCGGGTAGGATCAGGAAATCTTCAGGGGACGTTATACACCATGGCGACGAAAGCTCTTACAAAACCAAAGACAAAAAACAAACTGCAATCAAAATCGAAATCAAAGGCCGTCTCTTCCAAAAAAGCTTCGCCTAAAACGGGATCGAACTTACAAAAAGGCTTTTTAAATTCGAACAATCCTCTCCCTGTCGTTTATCAACCGATTTCAATCGATCAGGCAAGCAAGGCTTCTTTGATCGCATGGACTAAGACCAACAAACGCGCGTTAACCGAAGACCTCAAAAAATACGGAGCGATTCTTTTCAGAGGATTTCAAATCGTTTCTCCTCAGGATTTCGAAGACGTCATTCTGACAGTGGATTCCAATCTCAAAAATAATTATCTCGGAACCTCTCCCCGGAACCAGGTTACTAAATACGCGTTCACTGCGACCGAACTTCCCTCCGCGTATCCGATTATGCAACACGCCGAGATGAGCTTTCTCGATTCTCCGCCTAAAAAACTTTTTTTCTTTTGCGGTAAAGCTCCTGGCAAGTTCGGAGAAACCCCGATCACGGATCTGAGAAAGGTTCTACAAGATGTTCCGCAATCCATCCGCGACAAGTTTGAAAAAAACAAAATCCGGTATTCAAGGGTGTATGACGGACCTTCCAACCGATCACGTTTTCAATTTTGGAAAACAAAACGTTGGGATGAAATGTTTCAAACCAAAGATAGAACCGAGGTCGAAAAAATTTCCAAAAAACAAAACTTCAAAGTGGAATGGTTTGGGCAAGACAACATACGATTGATCAATACGACACAAGCAATCCGCAAACATCCGGAATTCAAATCGCTTGCTTGGCACAATCATTCTCAGGTATTTCATATAGACGCGGCCAGAAAGGAATACTGGCATATCTTTTCCCGTCAAAAAACTCTTCGCGGATTTTTTGTGGGACTCGCACTTGAGGCGCTTACCTTTCTCAAAAAGCTAACCACCAAAAAAGAATATCTAGATACACATTGCACCTACGGAGATGGTGCGGAAATTTCCCTCAAAGAATTGACTCAAATCCAGGCAGCCTTCTGGAAAAACATTTCTCTTTTCTCCTGGCAAAACGGAGATATCCTTGTGATCGATAATTATTCGGTCTCCCACGGAAGACATCCGTTTACCGGTCCGAGAGAAATTTTTGTAGCGTGGGCGGATTAAGACTATGATGGAACTGGACTCCGTTCGGATCAATTTTAACGAAAGCGGATTAGCTTTCCTGAATATTCTTTTGGGATTGATTATGTATGGAATCGCTCTCGAATTAAAATTGGGGGATTTCAAGCTGCTTTTTGAAAAACCAAAGGCGTCCATTACCGGAATCTTATCCCAGTTTGTGCTTTTCCCGTTTGCCACTTATCTGTTGCTCTGGATCTTAAACCCTCCCCCTGGGGTTGCCTTGGGAATGTTGCTTGTCGCAGCCTGTCCTGGGGGGAATATCTCAAATTTTATCACGCTGCTCGCAAAAGGAAACACCGCGCTTTCCATTTCTTTAACTGCTTTTTCCTCTGCCCTCGCAATCGTTGCGACACCGTTTAATTTCTTTTTTTGGGGAAGTTTGTATCCTCCGGTTCAGACGGTTCTGAAAGAAATCGTGCTCAATCCCTGGGACGTGTTCAAAGCCATTCTTGTGATTCTTTTGATACCGATCACGTTAGGAATTCTCACAAAACATTATCTACCTAAGATCGCGGGTAAGATCGAAAAACCCTTAAAGATTTTATCCGCTATGATCTTTGTCGCATTTTTAATCATTGCCCTCGCGGCCAATTTTAAGATTTTTCTACAAGTAATCCATCGAGTCTTTATTTACGTTTTCCTAATGAACACCGCCGGATTTTTACTCGGTTATTTTTTCGCAAAACTCATGCGGCTGGATGAAAAGGACGCGCGTTGTATTTCGATCGAAACCGGAATTCAAAACTCGGGACTCGGCCTTGTTCTAATCTTTGCATTTTTCGAAGGTCAGGGAAGTATGGCAATCATAGCAGCCACTTGGGGAATCTGGCACGCAATCGCAGGGGTTTGCCTTGCCTGGTTTTGGTCCAAGAAAGCTCCGGATAATATTACGACTCAAATCGTTTCGTAGGGCTTCTGCGTTTTATAAAGATCGGATATTTTTGGACGAATCCTGGATTTTGTAAAAAAACGATTCTCGTTCAAATGACCCTTTCTAATTTCTTTTTGTTTTTCCTCGGGAAGATGCAAAACGTTTCTGCATTCTTCCGTGCAGCAGCCTTCGTATTTTTCGGAACAGCTCTCGCATTGAATGAATAAAATATGACAACCCGGATTGGCGCAGTTGACGTGCCGATCGCTTGTAGATCCGCACTGATGACAGGACGCGATCACCTCGGAACTGATCGTTTCCTGAAGACGTCCGTCGAACACGAAATTCTTTCCCTTAAACTTGGACTCCAATCCCTTTTGTGAAACCTCGTGCGCGTAGGAGATGATACCTCCGTGAAGTTGATTTACATCCTTATAACCGTGATGTCTGAGCCAGGCGCTTGCCTTCTCACATCGAATCCCACCCGTACAATACATTAGAATTTTCTGATCCTCTTTTCCATTCAGAAGTTCGAGAAGAATCCGCAACTCCTCTCTGAACGTATCCGATTGCGGAAGGATGGCATTTTCGAAGTGTCCGATCTCGCTTTCATAATGATTTCGTACGTCGACCACGATGGAATCCCCAGACTCCAAGTGACGGTTAAATTCTTCCGCGTTGAGATGATTTCCTACGTTAGTCACGTCGAACACATCGTCGTCCAAACCGTCCGCGACGATTTTCTTTCTGACTTTCAAATCCAATTTTAAGAACGACTTTCCATCGTCTTCAACTGCGATCTTAAGGGGTATATTTTTAAATTCGTTTCTTGAGTTCAAATTTTCACGAAACAAACCCAGGTTGTGAGAAGGGAGGGATATCTGGGCGTTGATCCCCTCTCTTGCAATGTAAATTCTTCCCAAAAGACCGAGAGAATCCCACTCCAGATAGAGAGTGTCCCGCAGTTCTTCCACGGATTCTAAGATGACATAACGATAAAAAGATAGGGTGGTTCTCGGGAAAGTCTCCGATTCCAGACGTTTTTTAAGAATTTCTTTCCCGTAAATATTGTGAAGAGAACGTTTTTTGATTTTTGGAATTTGCTCTGAATCGCCCTGTTTTGCCATACAATCTTAATCCTGGAATTAAGACCTCCTCTGACAAGTCTTTCTTCTTGAAAAAGGTTCGATTCTACTCGCTTCTTATCCTCGAGGTCACAAAGAATCCAATTCTAAGATCCGTCATAAATCCTCTTCGCATCCAATTTGTGTCCCAGATAGCAGATGAGAGTGTACAAAACCAATGCTTGAATCGCAAATGCGTAGATATTGTCAGGCACCGGTGCGAAAGGATTGATAAAAATGAGAGCCAGAAAAAAACCTCCCAACAATATCATCCCCCATTTTCCGGAAATACCTTCTCCGCTTTTGCTTCCGCGAAAATAATATACAAAGGAAATCACCGTGAGCAGAGCCTCGATCAAAACCGTAAGCCAAAGATGATTCCACATCCCAAAGCCCAACTTGATTCCAGAGTCGAAAAAAACCGGAAGATCCGGAGTATGTACTGGAAGATCTAAAATAAAATGCGAAATGACCGAAATCGATATGGCAAGGGCGATCTTCCATCTCACGGACTTATTTTTGGAAGGATTTAAAAAATAGAATATTAAAAAAGCGAAAACTGACCAGAGAATACCGGCAACCAAACTGTGAGTATACGGCATATAATAAAGATCAAAAGGATTACTCGCGGTAAACCCGGGTATCAATCTCATATGTTCGATTCCCAACATGATAAATAACATAAATAAAAAATCCACAAACTGAACCCCTGCCAAAAGAGACCAAAAAGGAGTTTGAGGGACTGCCTTCTTAAGCGCAAAGGCAACGCTATAATGTCCGATAAACATAGAGTCTTTCCTTTTAAAAAATTTTGAAACCGCTATAAATTCCAACTCAATTGTCTAAAGAAGTCAATCAACTATTCTATTCTTATAAAATCTAAAATAAAAATCCTAAAAGAAAACTTTATAAATATTCAATGAAAGGACAAAGTTAAAGATACGTTGAGTCGGCGATCAAAATGCAAGCGTTTTAACAGATATAAAAGAATCAACTCGACTCCAAAATAGAATTGCGTAAGAAGCGCTTTCTTTTAACAAAGATCGATGATAAAATTTGGTAACGCAAAGGACGTTCAAAAAGCTCTTCAAAAATTAGAAGATCCGATCAAAGCGAATTTTCTGGCCGGTTTTTTTAAAACAGGGCAGGGAGATTACGCGGAAGGAGATATATTTTTAGGAATCGTCGTCCCCAATCAAAGAAAAATCGCGAAATTATATAAAAACCTGCCCTTGGAGGAAATTAAGATTTTATTACACTCCCCCATCCACGAGGAAAGATTGACTTCCCTTTTTATTCTCTGCGATCAATTTAAAAGGGCCGATCCAAAAATACAAAAAAAACTGCACGAGTTTTATCTTAAAAATCTAAAACAAGTAAACAACTGGGATTTAGTGGATCTGAGCGCTCGAATTTTGATCGGAGATTATCTTTTAAAAAGAAATCGAAAGATTCTCTATAAACTCGCAAAGTCTAAAAATCTTTGGGAAAGAAGAATCGCAATTCTCTCCACCTATGCGTTTATCAAAATGGGAGAATTTGAAGACACTTTAAAAATTGCAAAAGAACTTTTAACCGATTCGGAGGATCTGATCCAAAAAGGTGTCGGCTGGATGTTAAGAGAAGTTGGAAATCAAAATTTTGAAACCGAGATTTTTTTTCTGGAAAAGAATGCGGACAAAATGCCCAGAACGATGCTGCGATACTCGATCGAAAAGTTTCCGGAAAATTTAAAAAAGAAATTTATGAAATACGGCAAAAAGGAATCCGTAATTTCGAGGAAAAAACGAAACGTAAAAAAAACGATTCGAGAAACAAAAAAGAACAAAGCCTAAAAAGATACTTTACCCTTTTCAAGAAAATTCGGACTCTATCATTTGGGGCATTTATGAGAACAAAATTTTTATATATTCTAATTTTATTATATACAATTATCTTAAACGGATGCGGCGGCGATCTAAAAGGAAAACCGATCCCCCCAAGCCCGGAGCTGTCCGGT